>CAZSKV010000398.1:0-9090 GCA_964607495.1 uncultured candidatus Brocadiaceae bacterium | reverse complement strand
GACATCCCGGCGCGCTACCACATCGGCGACTCGGTGCCGGGCACGGTCACCAAGATCACGAACTTCGGCGTCTTCGTCGAGCTCGAAGCCGGACTCGAAGGCCTGCTGCACATCTCGGAGCTCGCCGACCACAAGGTCGAGAACCCCGAGGACGTGGTCAAGCCGGGTCAGCGCGTCGAGGTGCGGGTCATCAAGATCGACCCCGACGAGCGCAAGATCGGCCTGACCCTGATCCAGGCCCACTTCGACGTCGAGGAAGAGAAGAAGACCGAGGAGAAGCCGGTGCGGCGTGATGTGCCGGTTGCTGGTTCGCTCGCCGACAAGCTCAAGGGCCTCGGCCAGCGCGTCAGCGAGCGCGAGCAGAAGCAGAAGCAGGTCCAGGAAGGCGAGGGCGCCGAGCCGGAAGCCAAGGCCTGAGCCGACCCTCTGCGCGCATGCGCGACATCGCCGAGGGCTTGGAGGTCCGCACTACCAGGCCCTCGGCGTTCCTGTACCTCGTGCTGAACGCGGCCAGTGTCTGCCTCGCGGGCTGTGCCGGGTCCACGCCTGGAGACGAGCTGGTGACCGGCCCGGTGGTGATCGCCAGGAGCCCCGAGGGCGGTGAGGGCGGTGGCGCGGTCGATGACTACTACGCGAGCATCCTCACGCAGATGCGGGAGGCATATGGCGAACGCGACCCCGGCCGGCTCGAGAGCCTGCTGGCCATGCACGACCGCGAGGACGCCCCCGAGTGGGCGGCGCAGGCGATGTCCCAGTACCGCGCCTTGCTGCGCGCGCTCGGGTTCGAGCTCGAGCTGCAGCGGGTATCCCGGCTCGGCAGCGGGGATGCCGAGCTCTTCCTCGACAGCCGGCCGCAACTCCTGCTCGAGATCGGGCCCCTGCCAGGAGGGCGGGCCAGGCTCTCGGGCCGCGAGGACGAGCATCCCGCCCGCTTCGAGGTCGCGGTGCGCGTGTTCGACGAGGACGCGTTCGGCGCCCGCATCGAGGCGAGTTCGCGCCTCACGCTCGTGCCCGGCACGGCGGTCGAGCTCGACCAGGGGGCGCTGGTGCTGCCCTTCGCGGTCGATCTGCCACCCGGCACGGGGGTGCTGCGGATCCTGAAGGTCGAGGTCGACCTGCTCCCGGGCCAGGTCGCGGTGGCCGACGAGGTGTTGCCGCACCGCCGCGTCACGTGCGTGCGCAAGGAACTGGTGCTCTATCCCCGCGGCATCGACGCGATCCGCAAGCGGCCGCTCGCGACGCTGCGCGAGGCGCTGCGCCGGGGTGAGCCCGCCTACTTCCGGCACGTGGCCCTGGCCGTGCGGTTCCTGCCCGAAGCCGAGCGCGCGACCGCGGTCGACCTGCTGGTCGCCCGTGTGCGCTTGGGGACCCCCGAGCAGGCCCTGGTCGCGATGGCGGCCCTCGCGCACCTGACCCAGGCCGGGATTCCGATCGGCGACCGCGAAGGTTGGCTGCGTTGGCGGCAGAATGCGGGCAGTCGCCGTTGAACGAACCCCTGATGCAACACGGACTCGTGTCGTTCCCCCCGGTCGAGGAGCAGCTCGCCCGCATCCAGCGCGGCCTCGTCGATCTCGTCGATCTCGCGGACCTGCGGCTACGGCTCGAGGAGAGCCGCAAGTCCGGCCGGCCGCTGCGGGTCAAGCTCGGCATCGACCCGAGTTCGCCCGACATCCACCTCGGGCACACGGTCGTGCTGCGCAAGCTGCACGACTTCCAGCTCCTCGGGCACCAGGTCGTGCTCCTCTGGGGCACCGCGACCGCGATGGTCGGAGACCCTACCGGGCGCAACAAGACGCGGCCGCAGCTCACGCGTGCCGACGTCGTGCGCAACCAGGAGACCTACCGGCAGCAGACCGGGAAGGTGCTCGACACCGCGAGGATCGAGGAGCGCGAGAACGGCGAGTGGTTCGACAAGATGACCTTTCTCGACACGATCCAGCTCGCGAGCCGCTACACGGTCGCGCAGATGCTCGAGCGCGACACATTCCAGGAGCGGTACCGCGCCGGGCAGCCGATCGCGATCCACGAGTTCCTCTATCCACTGATGCAGGGCTGGGACTCGGTCGAGCTGCGGGCCGACGTCGAGCTCGGCGGCACGGACCAGCTCTTCAACCTGCTGGTCGGTCGCGAGCTGCAGCGCCTCGAGGGCCAGCGCCCGCAGATCTGCATGACCGTGCCGATCCTCGAGGGCCTCGACGGCGTGCAGAAGATGTCGAAGTCGATCGGCAACTACATCGGCGTGCTCGACAGCGCGACCGGGATGTTCGGCAAGGTGATGAGCATCCCCGACGCCCTGATGCGGAAGTACTTCACCCTGCTGACCGACGTGCCGGCGGCGACCGTCACGAGTCTCCTCGCCGGACACCCGCGCACCGCCAAGGTGGCGCTCGCCCAGGCGATCACGGCGGGCTATCACGGGGCCGAGGCCGCGTCCCGGGCGCTCGCCGAGTTCGAGCGCGTGTTCCGCGAGGGCGGGCTGCCCGACCAGATACCCGAGGTACGGATCGGAGCCGAGCAGCTGCGCGACGGCCGGATCCTGCTCGCCAATGCCCTGGCACTCGCCGGCCTCGCGGCCAGCGCGAGCGAAGGCCGGCGCGCGATCGAGGGCGGTGGGGTCAAGCTCGACGCGCAGCCCGTGCGCGATGCGAAGCACGCGCTCACGCCGGGGTGCTACCTCGTGCAGGCAGGCAAGCGCAAGGCCGTGCGGTTGACCGTCGGCTAGGAGGCTGCGCGCAGCCGTCTACTGCGCGCTCAGGCGCACGACTGGTGCGACTCCGAGCTCGCGCGCGCCGCTGGTCGCGTTGGCGCCGGGGGCCCACACCCGGGCCACGGCTTCCCAGCCGCAGATCGCGACCTTGCCGGGCTGGGCGGTGACGATCCCGAGCGGGTTGGCGGCCGCGTCCAGGGCGAGCCCCTGGAAGCGCAGCACCTGGCCCTTCAGCCACGGGTAGGAGGGAATCGCGAAGGGGTAGCTGGCCGAGCCGGCCGCATCCGCGGACTTCGAGGTCAGCACCAGCGGGTCGATCGAGAGCGAGCAGCCCGGTGCGCCGAGCGCCTGCAGGCCGAACGGCAGCGTCAGACCCTGCCAGCTGCCGGTCTCGAGCGTGCCGAAGAGCAATGCCGTCACGGTGCTCGGCTTCGTGTCGTAGACGCGAAGGTAGAAGGTGCGACCCCACATGACCTGCTGCGTCTCGCAGGTGGCCTTCAGCACGTTCCCGCCCGTGGGCCCACAGCCTGCCGGGCCGTAGTGCGTGACCGGGCTGTCGCAGGCGAAGGTCGAGTCGAGGGCGAACGTGCCCGGCGCCTGTCCGGCGATCGCGAGCTCGAGCAGCAGCGAGTTCGCATTCGGCGTGTACGGGAAGACGTTCTCGAGCGGGATCGAGCAGTGGAACGGATTGGGGGTCGTCGCCTGGGTGTGCGCCGGCAGGTCGACGACCTTGCGCGCGAACACGATCTTGGCGTCGAGGCCCAGATTCTGCGCGAACGTGGCCTGCATGCCGATGATGCCGGCCGGCATCGTGGCCATCCGCATCTCGAGCTCGACCTGCTTGGTGGCCGCGGTCGTCCCCCCGTCGAGCCGGAACGCGACGCCCTGGACGACGATGCTGCGCGGGAAGAGCAAGGCGTCATAGGCCTGCTGCGCGAGCATCGCCGTGCTGCGCCCGAACGGGACGTTGGTCGCGCCCGTGGCCTCGGCCGTGGCCGCCGCTGGAGGCAACACGAGCGTGGTCTGTGCGCACAGGTGGGAGCCGAGACCGGACCAGAGCAGAATCGCGAGCGTGCAACGCGCCATGACGAGAGAGGCATCGACACGGCGGCCTTCCGGGCTTGACCGCGGCCCCTGCCGATGCCGATGCAGGTGGGTGCCTGCCACGCTCGCCTCCGTCGAATGCCTTGCGGTTGCCGCCCACCAGGGGACGCTGCGCGGCCTGCTGCCGGCGCTGCGTCAGCGTGGCGCCAAGGTCGATGTCGCCGCCGACCTGGCTGGGGCCTTGGCGGCGTTCGAACGCCGCGGCGGGCACAGTGTGCTCTTGCTGGCGCCGGACCTCGCGCCCGGCGTGGCCAGGAAGCTGCTGGAGAGCCTGCGCGCGATCGATCCAGGCCTGCGCGTGCTCGTCTACGGGCACGACACCGTCGGGGACGCCGGCGTCGAGCGGCTGCCGCAGTTCCACCCGTCGTCACGCGCGGGCATCGTCACGGCCCTGCGCGCGCTCGTCGCCGGCAAGCTCAACCGCTAGCCGAGGATCTCGCGCGCCCGCTCGAGGATTCGCGTCGGCGAGAACGGCTTGGTCATGTAGTCGTCGGCGCCGGCCTTGGCCCCGACCGCACGGTCGGTGTCCTGCCCCTTGGCGGTCAGCAGGATGATCCGGATGCCCTGGAGCGTGGGATCGGCCCTGACCTGCTGCGTGACCTCGAAGCCGTTCAACTTCGGCATCATCACGTCGAGGAACACGAGGTCGGGGTGATGCTGCCGGATCGCGGTGAGGGCCTCCTCGCCGTTGCGGGCCTCGAACACCTCGAAGTTCTGCTTGCGCAGGACGAACGAGAGCGAGCGCCAGATGAACGGCTCGTCGTCGACGACCTGTAGCTTCTTGCGGCTCATCCCAGGTTCCTCATGTCGGCACGGCGCGGATCACCACCGCGGTCACATCGTCCCGGTGCGCCGCGGGATCGGCGAAGGCTTCGACGGCGGCGAGCACCGCATCGAGCGCGGCCTGGCTCGGTCCGTGCGCAACGCGGCGGAACACCTCGATCAGCCGTTCCTCGCCGAACATCTCGCCGCGCGTGTCGATCGCTTCCGTGATGCCATCGGTGTAGAGCAGGATCGCGTCGCCCGGCTGCAGCTCGAGGCACCGGGATTCGTGGCGCACACCCTGCATGAAGCCCAGGATCGTGCTCTCGCTGCGGATCGGCTCGAGCGTGCGCGCGCCGGCCCGGAACAGCAGTGCCTCGTTGTGGCCGGCGCTGACGATCTCGACGGTGCGCCCGGCCGGTCGAAGACCGACGCCGATCGCCGTGATGAAGCGCTCGGTGCGGGACAGGTCCGGATACAGGCAGGCACCGAGGTCGTCGAACACGTCGACCACGTCGCCCTGCAGCGAGGCGAGCAGGCGCAGGGTCGCACGCGCGGAGACCATCAGCATGCCACTCGCGAGGTTGTGCCCCGACACGTCGGCGACGACGACCAGGGTGCGCCCATCGGCCATCGGCAGGTAGTCGTAGTAGTCGCCGCCGACCGCGCCGGAGGTCGTGCAGTGGCCGACGATCTCGAACCCCGCCACCTTCGCCGGCGCCTGGGGCAGAATCTGCCGCTGGATCGTCTGCGCCATCTCCAGCTCCTTGCCGAGTTCGGCGACCTTGCGGGCCCCGAGCACGGACCCCAGCATCGAGGCGAGCGCCCCGGCGAGCTTGGTCTCGTTGGAACCGAACTCCGTCGAGTTCGAGTAGCTGTTCGCACGCTTGTCCAGGAAGAGCAGCACGCCGAGCGTGCGCGTCTTCGCGGGGTCGCCGTACCGCACGGGGACGGCGATGACCTGGCGCGCGGCGAACGACTCGGGGCTGCCTGGCTCCCCGAGCGTGCCGCCTGCTGGCACGGTCTCGAGGATCGCGTCGCCGCTGCCGGTGATCGCCCGGGCCACGATCCCGCGCTCCAGCGAGACGACCGGATCGCCGGCGTAGGGGACCTCGAGCGTCCGGCCTTCGCCGTCGTTGGCGACGTGCACGAGCACTTCGCCGAAGGGGCGATCGTCGTACAACCTGATGTAGGAGGCGGCGTCGATGCTCGCGGCCACGAGCAGCGCCCGCAGCCCCATCTCGGCGACGTCTCGTTCCGATTCGCCGGTGGGCAGCCGCGGCAGGATCTCGTTGACCATCGAGACCTCCTCGAGCAACGCCAGGGAGCTCGGGTACATGCCCTCGAGATCCTGCTCGAGGCGATCGATGTCCCGGGTCAGGGCAAGCGCAGCTTCGGCGATCGGCGTCAGTTGCGCCTTGCGGGCCGCGGCGACCAGGAGGCAGATCCAGGTACCGCTGGCGTCGGGCGGCCCCAGCACCGCATGCCACCCCGCCGGCGGCGTGGCGGCCAGGTTGCCGGCTGCGAGCGAGTACTGCACCTCCGGTGCCCCCGCGGATGCGTCGACGACGGCCCCCGCCGCGTCCAGCAGCTGCCAGGCCAGGTCGCCGCACCGGGATTCCGGGAGTGCAGCGAGCAGGTTCGAGACTCCGCTCGGCAACCGCAATGGGCTATCCCTGGTGTCCCGCCGGCACGGCTGCCAGCTTGCGCATGCGCAGGATGTTCCAACCCTGGCGCCGCTCGTAGGTCATCGAGTCCATGACCATCTTCGTGATCAGGATGCCGTAGCCCCCTGGGCGCAGGTCCTCGCCCCGGTCGGTGCCGTTCTCGACCAGGGTCTCGGTGTCCACCTGCAGCGGGTCGAACTCCGGCCCCATGTCGCGGATCGCGACGTCGAAGGCCTCCTCGGAGGCATCGAAACTGAACTCGATCGGCTTGGTCTCGTCGCCCGCGTAGGCGTGCCGCAGCACGTTGGTCGTCATCTCCTGCAGCGCCAGCAGGATGTTGTAACGCGTCCCTTCCGGATCCTCGGTGAAGGGGATCGAGTCGAGCAGGGTCTCTCCGGTCTGCCAGACCAGGCGCAGATGGTCCATCGATCCACACAAACGCAAGTCGACTTTCGCAGCCATGGCGCGCTCCGAGGTTCCGTGAAGACAGTCGTACGGCTTCTGTTATCGGCTCCCGGAGCACACCCGGTTGAACCCAGGAAGGGCCCGCGGCCCCTTTACTCGGCGGAAGCTCTTCCGTAGGTTTCCCAGCCGTTTCCAGTGTGCTTGTTCCTGGGAGGGAACTGCTGATGCGATCGAATCTGCCGCGGGCCGGGCGGGCCTTGGCACTGATGGGCCTTGCGCTGGCCGCGGGGTGCGCCGGGATTCCGCGCACGAACAGCACGTATTCCGGAACGGACCAGCCGACGGCCCTGTCGGTCACCTTCGTGTTCGGCCCGGTGCGGGGCGATGGCCGGGACGAGTTGCAGCAGCTCGACCAGCAGCCCTCGACACCGGCGAACGAGCTGCGCCGGGCCGTGATCCTGCTCGAGACCGGGAGTGCGGATCGCGCCCTGCAGGTCGTGCGCGGGGTGCTCTTCGGCCGCAATCCGCCGACGCCCGCCACCGAGTCGTTCGGCTACATGGTTCGCGCCCGGGTCCACGACATCAAGGGCGATGCCAAGACGGCCCGTTACGACCGCGAACGTGCGGTCCGGCTCGCGCTCGACGAGGAGCTGCGGCAGCTGGCGCTCGCGGGACTCCCTGCGGCCCAGGATCCGCGGGCCCGCCCGAGTGGCGAGGCGACGCTCGCCGACCTTCCGGTGCTGCCGCGCACGGCCTGGGCGCCGAACCCGACGCGGCCGCAACGCCTCGAGCGGATGGCACCGGTGTTCCGCATCACCGTGCACCACTCGGCACTGCTCGCCAGCGACTCGTCGCAGCGCGCGGCCGCCGCCGCGATCGCGCGGATCCAGCGCGAGCACATGGACCGTCCGGAATGGGGAGACATCGGCTACCACTACCTGATCGACCGCGCCGGCCGGATCTGGGCGGGCCGCTCGCTGGCCTGGCAGGGCGCCCACGCTGGCGATCCCGAGAAGAACCGCGGCAACATCGGCATCTGCCTGCTCGGCAACTTCGTGCGCGGGCGCGAGGGGCAGGAGCCCACAGGACCGCAGACCGAGGCGCTGCGCGGGTTGATCGCCGCCCTGCGCACCCAGTACGCGATCCGGAGCGACCAGATCCTGACCCATCAGGAGCTGAAGCCGACCGAGTGCCCCGGCGAGCGCCTGCAGACCTTCGTGGATCGCCTGCGCCGGGAGGGCGGGGGCATCGCGGCGGGGCAGTGACGGAAGGCAGTGGGACCCGGGAGTTCGCCGGCGCTGCGCGCGAACAGTTCATCCGCCACGGTGGCCGATAGTGCCGGCGGGCCCGAGCGGCCCGACGCATGGGAGCGACGAGCAGCCGTCCGAGAGCGCAGCCGCAGGCGGGGGAGCCCGACCGTTTCCGGCGCACGAGTGCGGCCCTGCTGCTGCTGGTGCTGACGATCGTCGTGTCGATCGCGAGCGGTGACGAGCAGGTCGACGCGGTGCTGCGGCCGCTCTACTTCGCGGTGCTCTTCACCTTCTTCGACCAGATCCGGCGCCGGCTCGGCCCCGAGCCGGGGCATCCGTTCCGCCTGATCCACACGGGCTTCTTCGTGCTCACCCTGGCCGGGGCCACGGCCGCGGCACTGCGTGGCTTCGGCTGGCAGCGCAGCAGTGAGTTCGTGGCCGGGGTGATCGCCGCCTGCGAACACGGCGCATTGTTCCTGCTCGGTCTCGTGCTGCTCGCCTATGGGTTCCTGCTCTGGGTGCCGGAACTGCTCGAGAGCCGGCGGGCGCTCGCCGAGAGCTACGACCGTACGAGCGGCGCCCTGCAGGAGTCCGAGCGGGCGCGCCAGGAACTGCTGGGTCAGGTCGCCGAAGCCGGCCGCATGCACGCCCTCGGCGAACTCGCGGCGGGCGTCGCGCACGACCTGCGCAACCCGCTGGCGATCGTCAAGGCGGCCGCCGAAGCGCTCGGCGACCGGCCGCGCGTGGCTGACGAACTGCGGCAGCACGGCGAGGTGATCCGCCGCAACGTCGAACGGGCCGAACGCACGATCACGAGCCTGCTCGAACTCGCGCGGCCACGGGCGCCGGAACTCCGCAGCGTCCAGGCCCGTGAACTGCTGGAGTCGCTCCTCGCGCTGATCCGGACCGAAGCGCGACGGCTGCAGGTGAGCTGCCGGATCGCCGCAGCCGCCGGACTCGCGGTCGACACGGACGCCACGCTGGCGACCCAGGTGCTGCTGAACCTGGTGCTGAACGCCTTGCAGGCCTCGCCCCCGGGCAGCGAAATCGTGCTCTCGGCGCGGCGGGTCGCGCGTGCTGGCGGCCCGGCGTTCGTGATCGCCGTGGCCGACCGCGGCAGCGGCCTCGCGCCGGGGCAACGGCAGCGGATCTTCACGCCCTTCTTCACCACCAAGACCAAGGGCACCGGCCTCGG
>CAZSKV010000397.1:0-6833 GCA_964607495.1 uncultured candidatus Brocadiaceae bacterium | reverse complement strand
CGGCGCCGGCGGCCTCGGCACGCTGGTCGACGTCTCGAAGGTGCCGACCGGGGCGCAGGTCGCGGCGACCTGGGGCGGGGTCAATGCGCTGACCGACCTGCAATTCGAGGAGTTCGCGTTCGACCGCATGCAGGACGAGCGCGGCAAGCCGTGGAAGGACGTGTCGCACGAAGGCTGCCGCCAGGCCAACCGCGACGAGATCCTGCGCATCCTGCGCGCACCGATCCCCACCGAGCAGGACGACCTGGACCGCTACGGCCGGGTACGACGCAACAACCCGGAACCGCGCCAGGGAGGCGCCAAGAAATGACCGCGAGTCGCCAGCTCTGCCTTGGGTTCCTGCTCGCGAGCCTGCCCGCGCAGGACAAGGAGCTGGCGCTCGTGTTCCAGCGCTACGACGGGAACGGCGACGGCGTCGTGCTGCGCGCCGAGTTCCCGGGCAGCGACGAGCAGTTCACGGCGATGGACAGCGACAAGAACGGCAAGATCACGCTCGCCGAGTTCGAGAAGTCGGCGGTCGCGCGCCGCATCGCCGAGAACCGGCGCCGCGATCTCGCGCCGCCGCGTGCGCGCCTGGACCCGCTGGCGCGCAGCGAGCAGCGCTTCGAAGCGCTCGCGAAGATCGACAAGAACCGCGACGGCCGGATCACGCGCGACGAGTGGAACGGCGCGCCCGAGGGCTTCGCCGCGCTCGACGCCGACGGCAACCAGGTCCTCGACGCGGCCGATCGCGAGGCCGCGCGCAGGCGCGAGGAGGCCGAGCCGGCGGCCATGCCGGCGCTGCCGGCCGAGTTCAAGGCCCTGCTGCCCGCGGCCGAGGAGTTGCTGAAGCGTCTCGACGACGACAAGGACCAGAAGCTGTCGAAGGCCGAGGCCGGCACGTCGAAGCTCGCACCGGTCTTCGGCCTCGCCGACACCAGCAAGGACGGGTTCCTCGACCTCGACGAATTGCGCCGGATCCTCGACCGCGTGAACCGGGCAGTCCTCGAACGCAACAAGGGCTACGAGAAGCCGCGCGCCTACGAGGTGCCGTTCGACGCCTGGGACAAGAACAAGGACGAGCGCCTCGACAGCAACGAGTTCCTCGAGCGCAAGGACCTCTTCGCGCGCATCGACGCCGACCGCGACAGCGCGGTCACGCGGGCCGAGCTCGCCCGCTACCGGAAGAGCATCGAGGGCGAGAGCTTCCTCGAACGCTTCGACCTCGACGGCGACGGCAAGGTCACGCTCGAGGAGTTCGGCGGCTCGATCGACGCCTTCCGGCGGCTCGACAAGAACGGCGACGGCGCGGTCAGCGCGGCCGATCGCTGACGGGCCACGGCAGCGCCGGCGCGGCGATCGGCATCGGCACGCCGAGCAGGCGCGCGACCAGCAGCACGCCCGCGCCCGGCGTGACCTCGAGCATCTCGACGCGTCCGGCCGGCACCCCGGGCCCGAGCAGGAGCAGCGGCACCTCGCGGTCGTAGGCGTAGGGCGAGCCGTGCGTGGCCGGGATCCCGCCGTCGATCCAGTGCGGCTGCGGCACGAGGGTCACGTCCGGGCTGCGCAACGGATGCGTCGCCGCCACATGCGCGCGCTTGCGCGGATCGTCGGTCGTACCGGCGGAAAGCAGCTCGTCGAGCGTGAAGGTCGCGGCCAGTCCGCGCACGCGCCTGGCCGCCTCGGCGGCGATCTTGCGCATCCGCTCGCGTTCGGGGTGCGGCAGCAGATAGAGGCCGCCGGCATCCGCCGCCTGCACCCAGGTCTTGGCCGGAGCCGGTGGCTCGCCGAAGGCGGCACGCAGCGCGCGCTCGGCGGCGTCCCTGGCCCAGGCATGGCTGAGGCCGCGCCCGGCCGGCACGCCGCGCCTGGCCGCGAGCTCGGGAATCGGGGCAACGCCATGGTCGGCGGTCAGGATCGCGAGCCAGCGGTCCTTGCCGACCACCTGATCCAGATGTGCGAAGAGGTCCGCGAGCAGGGCATCGGTGCGCAGCGTCATGTCGCGCGCCTCGACGCTCTGCGGCCCGTTGCGATGCCCGATCACGTCGTTGCTCGAGAACGACACGCAGAGCAGGTCCGGGACCGCGTCGGCGCCGAGCTGCCGGGCGGCGAGCGCCGCCTTGGCGGCCGCGAGCAGCAATTCGTTGGCGAAGGGACTCGCGAACAGCTGCTCGTAGTACGCGGTCACGCTCCGGCTCGCGGTCGGCGGCCCACCGTCGATCACGGCCGGCAGCGTGCGCTTGCCGTTCGCGTCCACCGCCTCGAAGGCCTCGTCGTCCTCGAGCCCCACGTAGGCGGCGTCGGGCGCGCACCGCGTCCAGACCCTGCCGCGGTAGGCTTCGGCCGGCTGTTGCGCATTGAAGCGCTGAGCCCAGGCCGGCAGCTCCGCGCCATAGCGCGTCGACGAGACCAGGGTGCCGTTCTCGCGCGAGAACCAGAGCACGTCGTCGGCCGCGTACCCGGCCATGAAGATCGCCGAGCGGTCCTTCCACGACAGCGACACGATCTGTGCCGCCTTGCCACGGTGCAGCTTCAGCTGATCGCCGAAGGTCGGCAACAGCAACAGGCGCGGCCCGCGCGGCAGCACCGTTCCGGCGCCGACGCCCTGGGCCTCGGGATCGGCACAGCAGTAGACCTTCTCGAAGCTCCGTGGGTCGTACCACTCGTTGCCGACGATGCCGTGATCGCGCGCATCTGCACCGGTGCCGATCGTCGCATGGCCGGGTCCGGTCTCGCTGCAGGCGTGCCGGTAGGCGCAGTTCGGGAACGCGGTGCCGCGTCGCAGCAGGCGCTTGAACCCGTGCTCGCCGCAGTGCGGCAACGCCTCGTCGAGCACCCAGGTCGCGAGCTGGTCGACGGCCAGGAGCACGACGAGCGTGGGTTGCGGAGCCGGAGCCTGCTGCGCGGCGAGCGCCGCGCACGAACCCACGGACCAGAGGAACCTGCGGACGCGCATCAGCGCATCATGCCGGCCCTGATCAAGGCCCGCATCCGTGCAGATGAAGAGTCCGCGCGACCCGTGCGACCGTCGCCTCGGGCAGCAGACTCAGATGGTAGATCCGCAACCCGACCGCCCCCTGGGCCGCGGCCGCGCGCTGCACGCGCCGCAGATCCTCCTCGCCGCGGAACTGCGGTGCCTTCGGCCAGATCGCGAGCCGGACCTTGGCGCCGCCGGTGTCGAGGCGCTGCCAGGACGCCTCGATCTGCTCGGCCGATTCGCCATAGCTGGTCAACACGCACTCCTCGACGAGGCCGCCGACCGCGGCCAGCGGCGCGCCGAGCTGGCTGCCGGTGAAGTGCGGATCGGGCTGCACGTGCAGCGCGAGCCGGACGGCGGCGGGCACGGCCGCCCGCAGGTCGCGCAGCAGCCGGGCATAGACCTCCGCCCGGTGGCCGAGCATCTGCGGGTAGGCGGCGCCGAGATCGGCCGCGAGCTGCGCGACCGGGAGGCGCGCGTCCTGCAGGGCGTCGGCGGCCACGAGCCGCGCGTGCAGCAGCTCGGCGACGCGCGCCCTGGCCCCGGCGCCGACCACCGCGGTGCAGACGTCGCAGAAGCAGTACGCCAGCAGGAAGTCGAGGTGCGCGTCCGGCGTGAACGAGCTCTTGTCGTGGTGGCTGCCGTGCTTGTGGCCCATCCAGCCGAGGGCCTCGCATTCGAGCGTGGTCACGCCGGGAATCGCCGCGAGCGCGCGCGCGAGGCCGAGCACGTACTCGCGCACTTCGCGCCGCGCCGGACAGAGCGCGTACCGGTACACGTCGCCGAGCGCGTTGCGCACGCAGGCGTCCGGGTGCAGCCTGCCGAGCCGCGAGTTGTGGCAGAACACGGTCCAGGCGCTGACCGCGAAGCCATGCGCGGCCGCGGCCGCCGCGAGCGCCGCGAAATGCGGCGTCGAACTGGGCTCCGGCTGCAGCGTCCCGGCGAGCCGGCCGGTCGCCGCGTGCACGATCCCGTCCTCGAGGAAGCGCACGAGCCCCGCTCCCGCGCGCGGCACCAACCAGCGCCCGGCGTGATACGCGCTCGCGAGCGCCAGCTCGCGGTAGCCGAGCGCGTGCAGGCCGGCGAAGTCCGGGGCATCGAAGGGGTGCGCGTAGAGCCCGAGCTGCATCGGGCCCACGATAGGAACCGTCACTCGTCGGTCCAGATGTGCGCGACGATCGCCGCCGGGAGCGGCACCAGGGCCACGAGGAGCATGCCCAGCGCGACCGAGCGCAAGGGCCAACCGAGCACGTCCTCGGCGAGACGGATGTAGTCGTTGGTCAGGCCGAACGAGCCGCTCTCGGCATAGACCTCGCGGGCCCAGGCGTCGGTCAGGAGGCCGAAGCAGAGCTTGAGGTTGCCATAGACCAGCGCCCAGGCGACGAGCGCATAGAGGACCTGCTCGACGCGCGAGGCGGTGAACCCGGCCCGCATCGCCCGCCAGAAGAACACCCCGCCGAACGCCAGCTCGCCGAGATGGCCGCCGAGCAGGTGCAGGACCTCGCGCGCGCTCGTGCCTGCGAGCAGCGGGTAGAGCAGCACGGCGGCGAGCGCGAGCACGAGGCCCGGCCGCGACCGGCGGCACCGCCAGGCCAGCGCCATCAGGCCGATCCAGATCGCGCCAGCGAGCCAGAGTTGCTGCGGCTCGTGGATCGAGGCCGCATGGCCGTCGAGCCGGATCGCCGGATAGGCCGGCATGCCGAAGGCCCAGGCCACCAGCGAGTGGCCGAGTTCGTGCGTCAGCGCGCCGAAGAACCAGGCCATGAGGTTCACGACCGGCAGGCCGACGAAGGCCGGCAACAGCAGCAGGCCGGCCAGGAGCGCGAAGAGCGGCGCGGGCAGGCCGCACACCCGCTCCGGTGCCGGCCCGCTGGGGCCAGGCTCCGGCGGCATCGGCCTCGCGGCCGGCCGGCGCAGCACGTGGCCGCAGAGGGCGCAGGTGGCAGCGCTCTCCGGGTTCGGATAGCGGCAGTCCGGACAGGCCTGACCGGCCGGGGCTCGGGTCGCGTGCATCGGCCCTGCCTTCGGCAACGTGACCCTTCGTCCTGGAAAAGTTCGAGGCCCCGAAGTGTCGAAAACCAGGACGGAAGATGCCTACCGCTCTGGTGATCTACGTGCTGCTCGGCGCGTACACGCTGCTGCTCACCTGCTGGGCCCTGGCCTCGGCAGCGGCGCGGATAAGCGAGCACGCGCGCGTGCACCGCATCGGCACGGCGGCCGCGGCGCTCCTGCTGCCACCGGCGGTCGCGGCCGCGGCGTTCGGCCCCGCGCTCGGCGAGCCGGGAGCGCAGGCGGCCCTGCTGGCCCTGCCGCCGCTGGTGCTGCTCTGCACCTGGGCCAACGTGATGACGCTGCGCGACCAGGGCTTCGCGGCCAGGTTCTTCCACGCGCCGATCCTGGCCTGGAACCTGCTGCTCGCGAGCAGCTACGCCGTGCGCGCGGCCCAGGATCTGTTCGGGTTCGACCTCGGCACCTATGGCACGGCGATCACCGGCGCGTTCGTCGAGGTGCAGACCCTGGTCGGCTCGCCGCGGGCGGCGGCGAACCCGCACTGGTACTACCTGCCCTTCGCGCTGCCGCTCTGGCTCGCATACCGCGCGCGGCACTGGCTCGTATTGGTCGCGACCAGCGCCGTGGCCTGCGGACTGCTCGCCCTGCTGCTCGCGGCGATGCCCGGCACGTTCCACCGCGCGCAGATGTTCCGCGCGCCGATCGGCGACGTAGCCGCAGCCCCCGCGCAGACGCTGCCGCGCCTGAGCCTGCTCGAACACGTGCCCGGACCACGCCAGACCTGGCTGCCGCCGCCGGTGCTGCTCCGGCACCTCGGCGCGCTCGGCGCCGACCAGGTGGTCGTGGCCCTGCGGCCGGAGTTCCTCGGTGACGACGAGGCCGTGCAGGCGCTCGCCGCGCACTTCGCGGCGCTCCGTCAGGCCCGCATGGAGATCGTGGTGACGATCCTGCCGCCTGGTCGCACGCTGAGCCTGCCGGCGAAGGACCTCGACGAGCTGGCGCGGGAGATGGCGAAGGCGCAGTGGCTCGCAGCCGAGCGGCTGCAGCCGGACCTGCTCGTGCTCTTCTCCGGGCCCTATGGCAACCTCGCCGACGCGGCGCTCGGCACGAGCACGCTCGAGCAGTGGCAGAAGGTCATCACCCGCTGCGCGAAGGAGGCCAGGCAGGCCAACGCGAAGATCCGCACCGCGGTGGCGCTCGAGGGCCGCGCCCCGCACACGCGCGAGCTGTTCCGCTGGTTGCGCGCGGACGAGTCCCCGGTCGACGTCGTGGCGTTCGCGATCGAAGCCGGCACCCAGCCTCTCGACGAGATCCGCAACGATCTCGGGGTGCTCGAGGACTGGTCGCGCAAGATCCCCGGCACCAGGCCGCTCCTGGTCCTCACGGCCGGCACGTCACCGCAGTCGGCCGGTGGCGAGCTCGGCCAGTGGCACTTCCTGCGCGCGGTGCTCGAGTTCGCTTTCCGGGCGCGCGGCGTCGAGGCCGTGGTGCTCGGCGCGCTCGCCGATGGCACCGCCACGGACGGTCTGATGACCGCCAGTGGGCGCGAGCGGCTCGCCGTGCGCGAACTCCGGCGCCTGCTCGCAGGGCCGGGCAATCAACCACCGCGCTGAGCGGACGATGCACCGCCCGCTGCTGCTCGCGATCGTGCCCGGGGCCGGCTACGAGGATCTGACCACCGCCGCGACCCCGCAGCTCGCGGCCCGGCTCGAGGGCCACAGCGCCGTCAGGCGCCTGCACGGCGCCCCGGTCGAACCACAGGCCGAGCTCGCGCGCGGCGACTGGGCCCAGGGCCTGTGGGACCTGGGCGCGGCGATCGACCGGCGCTCGCTCGTGCTCCGGCGACCGGGCCAGAGCGATCAGACGA
>CAZSKV010000396.1:0-4964 GCA_964607495.1 uncultured candidatus Brocadiaceae bacterium | reverse complement strand
TCGGCAGGAAGTAGTACATGATCCCGAGGATCGGCGTCGTCAGGAAGAACGCGACCGCGTTGTGCCCGTACCACCACTGCGTGAGCGCGTCCTGCGTGCCCGAGAAGATCCCGTAGCTCTTGCTGCCCGTGAGCGGCAGCGCGAGGTTGTTGACGATGTAGAGCATCGGCACCGTCAACACGGTCGCGATGTAGAACCAGATCGCGACGTAGAGGTGCTTCTCGTTGCGGACCTTCAGCGTCCAGAAGAAGTTGATCGCGAACGCGACCCAGACCACGGCCACCGCGATGTCGAGCGGCCACTCGAGCTCGGAGTACTCCTTCGACTGCGTCATGCCGAGCGGCAACGTCACCGCGGCGCCGAGGATGATCAGCTGCCATCCCCAGAAGTGCAGACCGGAGAGCAGGTCGCTGGCCATCCGCGCCTTGAGCAGGCGCTGCATCGAGTAGTAGATCCCGCCGAACATCATGTTGCCGACCAGCGCGAAGATCACCGCGTTGGTGTGCAGCGGGCGCAGCCGGCTGTAGGTCAGCCACGGCAGGTCGAAGTTCAGCGCCGGGAAGCGCAGCTGCAGGGCGATGAAGAGGCCGACCAGGAGGCCGATCAGCCCCCAGCCGACCGAAGCCCACAAGAAGCGACGCACCGTGACATCGTCGTAGACGATGCGGACGGGGGCGGATGACGAGGGTGTTTCCATGGATCTATTCGGCTCTCGGAATCGTGCGCGTTTCGGGTTCTTTCAGCTGCAGGTCGTCCTCGAGCGGCAACAGCGCGAGGCGATCGGCATGGTCGTGCGTGCCACTGCGGGTCGTGTGCACGAACAGCAGCACGGCCGCCGCCGCCAGGCCGAGGGAGACCAGCACGAGGATCGGAACGACGTTCATTGGAGTCGCAGGGAGGTGTGGGTCGTCAGTGCGAGCGAGGAGAGCGGCATCAGCACCGCGCAGAGCAGCGGCGTCATCAGGCCGAGGCAGGCCAGCGTGACCACGCTCAGGTTGTAGGCCAGGGACAGGCGCAGGTTCGTGCGCACGACGCGCGCGAAGTGCGCGGCGGTCGCCAGCAGCCGCGCGACCGAGCCCGAGCCGGGGCCGGTGAAGCAGAAGTCGGCGCGCGAGGGCATCACCGGGCGGTCGAGCGCCGGCGTGCCGCAGCAGAACGCGGCCGAGAACGCGGGCGCGTCGTTGATGCCGTCGCCGACCATCATCGTGTCGTGCTGGTCGATGGCGCCGATCAGCCGCGCCTTGTCCGCGGCCGACAGCCCGGCCCGCGTCCGCTCCGGCGGGATGTCGAGCAGCTCGCGCGCCCGTGCAACCTTGTGTTCCTTGTCGCCCGAGAGCAGCCAGACCTCGAGGCCGCGCGCGGCAAGGCCGCGGATCTCGTCACGGGCTCCGGGCCGGAAGTCCTCCTCGAGCGCGAAGCAGCCCCGCACGTGGCCGTCGCAGGCGAAGAGGCAGAGGCCCCGGCGCTCGTCCTCCTGCGTGCCGAGCACGAAGCGCTGCACGCCGAGGCGATAGGTGTGCGCGCCGAGCCGGCCCTCGAGACCCTGGCCGGGGTGCTCGGTGACCGCGAGGTCGGGCAGGTAGCGGAATCCGCCGCGGCCGAGCGCCGCGACCAGCGCCTTGCTGACCGGGTGGTTGCTCGCCGCCGCCATCGTCAGCAACACATCGCGCTCGGCGCCGGTGGGTTCGCGCAGCACTTCGGCCGCGAGCCCGCCCCAGGTCAGCGTGCCGGTCTTGTCGAAGATCACCTTGCGCACGGCGAGGGCCTTGTGCAGCAGGGCCTGGCTGCGCACGAAGATCCCGGCGCGGCGCAGGCGCGCGAGCGCGAGCTCGAACGCGAGCGGCGTCGCGATGCCGAGTGCGCAGGGGCAGGTGACGACCAGCAGCGCGGTCACCACCTCGGGCGCGCGCGCCGGATCGACCACGAGCCAGATCGCGCCGGCCAGGGCGGCGAGTGCGAGCACGCAGGCGACGTAGGATCGGTTCAGCCGCGGCCAGATCCCGGTCACGCCGCGCAGGTCCTCGGGATTGCCCGGCGGCGTCGCGAGCAGTTGCAGCAGGCCCGACTCGCGGGCGTCGGCCTGGGCGACGATCCGCACCGGCGAGGAGCCGGCCGAGAACGCACCTGCCGGCACCACGGCGCCGGCCGGCAGCGCGCGCGGCTCCGACTCGCCCGAGAGCCAGTCGAACGAGAACGAGCCGGCCTGCACCAGCGTGCCGCGCACCGGCACCAGATCACCGGGCGCGAGCAGGAGCTGGTCACCGGCCCGCACCGCCGAGATCGGTACGAGATCGAGGCGGTCGCCGGCGAGCACGCGCGCGCGCACGTGCTCCGCACCATCGTTCTGCAGCAGGAAGTCGCGGTTGCGACGCACGGCCCGCTGCTGCAGATAGCGGCCGAGCAGCATCAACGCGACGAAGACCGTGACCGTGTCGAGATAGCCCGGGTCGCCCTTCGCGAAGAAGCGCCAGGCGGAAGCGCCATAGGCGAGCGCGATCCCCAGCGAGATCGGCAGGTCGAGGTGCAGCACGCGATGGCGGATGCCGGCCAGCGCGGCGCGGAAGAACACCGGGCCGCCGATCAGCACGGCGAGCGTCGCGAGCCCGAACTGCAGGCCGGAGAAGAGCCGGTAGACCGCGCCATCGGCTGGCGTCATGCCGGTGTAGATCGCGGTCGCGAACATCATCGCGTTGAGCGCGAGGGCGATGCAGACGCCGAAGCGCAGCAAGAGCGCGCGCTCGCGCTCGTCGGGCTTCTTGCTCGCCGGCCCCATCTGGTAGCCGAGACCCTCGATCGCGCCCAGGTACTCGCCGAGCTGCAGCTTGCGCCGGTCGTAGGCGAGCCGCACCTGGCCGAGCGCGGGGTTCAGGTCGAAGGCCAACGCCCCGACCCGCCGCCGCCAGAGTTCCTGCAGCAGCCAGACGCAGGCGGCGCAGCGGATCCCCTGCACGTCGAGGGTCAACGTGACGAGGTCCTGGGCGCCTTCCAACCCGGGCAACCAGTCGTGGGTCCTGGCCTTCGGCGGCGCGCCGACCGGCTGGTGCCTGCCGCCGCCGAGATCGTAGAAGCGGTCGAGGTGCTGTGCGTGCAGGAGGCCGTAGACGACCTCACAGCCGGCACAGCAGAACCGGGCGCCGCCGCGCACCGGCAACGCGCAGTGCGCGCAGGACTCGGCGCCGGCACGGTTCGCAAGGCGGGGGTTCACGAGCAACAAGATCCGCCTCCGCTGGCGAGGATGGCTCTCCCGACCAGGATCGCGCCCGCGGCGCCGGTCACGAGCCGGCGCGCAACGGGTCCGAACGCGGGCAGCAGCCATTGCGCGATCGCCACGAGCGGAGCCGTGCCGAGCGCGAAGCCGAGCATCGTCAGCATCCCGGAGGCCGCCGACCCCGAGACCGCGGCGGCGGCGACGGCCGCGTAGAGCAGGCCGCAGGGCAGCAGCGGCGTCAGCAGGCCGAGCGCCGCGCCGCGGACGGCCGTGGGCAGGCGCATCGCGCGGGCGAGCACCGGACGCGCGCAACGCGCGAGTCCTGGCACGGCGAGCACCCGTTCCCCGAAACATGCGTGCAGGATCAGGGCCGCGCCGAGCACGCCCGGCACCCAGGCGCCGTTCGGGGCGAAGGGCAGCGTCCCGGCGAGCGCCCCGACGGCCGTGTACGATCCGATCCGCGCCAGCTGGTAGCCCACCTGGCCGTGGGTTGCGGCCGCGAGCGGTCCGCACATGCCCGCGCAGTGCAGACTCTGGGCTGCTCCGAAGATCAGGCTCTCGAAGAAGACGCTCATCCGGACCCGGGGAGAACACGTCCGGGCACGTGAGATTTCAGCCAGTTGGGCTGACGTGAGATGGAGGGTTGCGAACCCCTATTTCTTGCCGCCGAAGGGGTTCGGCAGGCCCTTCAAGGCCTTCTTGGCCTCCTCCTCGAGCTTCTTCTTCGCCTCGTCGACCGCCTGCGCGGGGGCCTTGCCGCCGAGGGCCTTCCCGAGCTCGGCGCCGAGCCGGTCGGCGATCTCCTGCTTGCCGGCTTCGAGCAGGGCCTTCTGCAGGTCCCCGAGATCGAAGTGGATCCGCGGCGCGAGCAGCGGTCCGTCGATCCGGATCGGTAGCACGAGGCGGTCGATCCGGGTCTCGGGGATGCCCTGGATCGTCAGCAAGGTGTTGGTGAGCGTGACCTGCAACGGCAGCTGGATCTCCCAACCGGACCGCATGCGGCGCAGCTCGCCGCGGGCGGTGACATCCAGCAGGCCACCCTTCAGCGGCGGCTGGCCGGAGACCGTGATCAGGTCCGGCGCGACCGCGTCGACCGCGAGCCCGCGGTAGGCGAAGTCGAAGCTCGGCGCCTGCGCACTGCCGGGCTTGCCGAGCGCGAGCTCGAGGGCCACCTTGTCGCTGCGGGATCTGAGCGAGACCTTGGCCGGGTCGGGGACCAGACGCGGATTGGTCGAGAGTGCTTCCCCGCGCAGGTCGAGCGTTTCCCCGGGCAGCGTGGAGCTCGTGAGACCTTCGAGCGCGAGCTTGCGCACCAGCACCGCGGGTGCGCCCTCGATCAGGTGCATCGCCTTCACGAGCGCCGGCCCGATTCGCTGCGCCTCCTGCTCGACGCGTTGCTGCCGCTGCTCCTTCGTCTCCGGCGGCGCGCTCGGGTCGCCTTCGCCCTTGCCAGTGATCGCATCGAGCCAGTCCTCGACCTGCGCGAGGCGCTGCTTCCAGACCTGCGCCTCCTTGATGTAGTCGTCGAGGGTCTTCGTGCCGGGCGCCTTCGGCGGCTCCGGCGGTGGGGGTGGCGTGCCCGTGACGATCAGCTTGCCCGGCGCGGCGCGCTTGCTGCCGCTCGTCGATTGGGTCGAGACGATCTCGTCGACCACCATGCGCTTGCGCAGCAGCTGGGCGGTCGAGACCTTGGCGCGCAGTTGCTGCGCCGCGAACAGATCCTGGTCGGTGATGTGCATGCAGCGCTCGCGCAGCG
>CAZSKV010000395.1:0-4371 GCA_964607495.1 uncultured candidatus Brocadiaceae bacterium | reverse complement strand
CCGCCGCCGCAGCCTGGTCGCCCTCGGCACGCTGTTCTGCATCACGGCCGTGCTCGCCGGCGTCTGGTACTTCTACGAACAGCACGCGCGGGAGCATTTCGACCGCATCGACACGCGCCGCGAACTCGCAGCCAAGGACTTCGGGGGCGCGATGGGCAAGTTCGAGAAGTTCGTCAAGGACTACCCGCTGACGATGGTCTCGCGCGAGGCACAGGCGGAGATCACGCGGATCGACAGCCAGCGCCTCGCCCACGAAGCGGCGCTGGAGGCCGAACGCAAGGCGGTGCTCGAGAAGCTCAAGAAGGTGCGCATGAACTACCAGCACGACTGGCAGCGCTACCAGAACGAGTTCCGGGCCGCGAACCTGGATGGCGCGCTCGAGGCGCTCGAGAGCGCGAAGAAGCGCGTCGCCGAGGCGGGTGAGGAGGAGGACCAGCGCTGGGCCAACGTCGTGCAGCTCGAGAAGAGCCTGCGCGAGCTGCGCAATTTCCTCAGCGAGGCCGTGGCACTCGAACGCTCCGCCCGCGAGCGCACCGACAAGGGCGACTGGCGCGGCGCGCGCAGGTTCCTGATCGAGCTGACGAGCAAGTACGACATCACGTCGGTCGCCAAGGCCGCCCGGCTGCCAGTGGAGATCGTGTCGCGACCCAAGGGAGCGCTGATCGTGCGCAAGGGCGAGCCCATGCGTGCCGCGGACGGCAAGTCGCTGCTGCGCACTCCGGCGATCGTGCCGTGCCGGTCCGACAACCTCGAGAAGCTCGAGCTGCGCCTCGATGGCTTCGAACCGCTCGAGCTCGCGGTCGACGCCCGCAAGGAGGAGCGCATCGACCGGGTGCTGACCGTCGTTCCCGAGCGCACGATCACCTTCGAGAGCCCGGCGCAGACCGCGGCCGGCGTCGGTGGCGACCGCGTCGCGGTCGGCCTGCGTGGCGGCAGCCTGGCGATCGCCAGCCTGGAGACCGGGACCCAGCTCGCGCTGGTCAAGCTGCCGGGCCTGGCCGAAGTGCTCGGCGCGCCCCAGGTGTCGGGTGACCGGATCGTCTATCGCACGAACGAGGGTGACATCGCCTGCCGCTCGCTCGCGGACGGACTCCAGCGCTGGCGCGTGCAGCTCAGCTACCAGCCGGTGCACGAGCCGGTCGTGCGCGACGGGCGCGTGTTCTTCGGCGACGACCAGGGCCGGCTGATGTGCCTGGACATGCACACCGGGCAGACCCAGTGGTTCGTGCCGATTGGCGGGCTGCCGGCCGGCCGCCCGTCGGTGTTGCAGCGCCACGTGCACGTCGCGACCCAGAGCGGCGACCTGGTCCTGATCGACGCCAACGACGGGGCGGTCCTGTCGCGGCAGAAGTTCGCCGCCGGTTTCTCGACCGCGGTCGTGCTCTGCGAGGGCGGCGCTGCGCTCGGCACCACCGATGGCAACCTGATGATGCTCAGCCAACAGGCCGGAAAGGTCCTGTGGACGACGTCCCTCGGCCGCTCGATCCGCGAGGACGAGGTCGCGCTGGCGGCCGGCTGCCTGCTGGTGGTCGGCCCGGAGGACACGCTGCTGCGCATCGACTTGCGCAACGGGCAGCAGATCGCCCATCACAAGCTCAAGGGCCGGCGCACGACCGGTCCGCTCGTGGTCGACCAGACCGCCTACTTGGTGATCCGCGAGGACCTTGGCAAGGGCAAGTCGCGCGACTGCCTCTGCGCGATCGACACGCAGACGATGGAGACCGCGTGGGAGTACCGCGACGGGGGGACCTTCCTCGGCGAGCCGACCACCGACGGCAGCGCCGTGTTCCTGACCACGGCGAACGGCCGCCTGCTGCGCTTCAAGTGAACCCCGTGCCTGGCTGGAGCGGAATCCACGCCTCAGATGTGACCGGAAGGTAGTCGATAGAGGACGAGACAGCCGATGACGCAAGCACGCGAAGCCCGACGCGCATGAACCTGATCCAACGCATCAAGTTCTGGCGCGAACTCAAGCGACTCGAATCACGGGCGCGCGAGACTCCCTCGCCATCGACCTTCGTCGACCTGGGCCAGGTCTACATCAACCTCGGCATGCTCGACCGGACGGTGAAGATCGCCGAGGACGGTCTCGCGCTCTTCCCCAATTCGGAGGAACTGCGCAAGCTGCGCAAGTTCGCCAAGAAGAGCCAGCTCAACGATCGCATCAAGGCGCTGCGCGGGCAGCTGAACCGCAATCCGTTGCCCGAGCACTACAAGGAGCTCGCCGCCTGCTTCCTCGAGCTCGGGGACTTCGGCGCGGTGTACGGCGCCTGTGAGGAGTGCATCCGGCGCTTCCCCGAGGATGCGGGCGTCTACCTGGTGCTCGGCCGGGCGCGCCTCGCGATCTTCTACAAGGAGCTGCGCGCGGCCGAGGGCATCGAGGCCTTGCGCTGTCTCGAGCACGTGCTCGCCCACGAGCCGGAGAACACCAAGGCGATGCGCCTCGAAGCCGAGGTCCTCTACCGGATCGGTGCGGTCATCCGCGCGCGCGAGGTGCTCGCCAGGCTGCTGGAGCTCACGCCGGATGACGCCGAAGCGCGCGTCCTGCTGCAGGAGGCCGAAGAGCGCGAGAGCACCGAGACCGATCCCGAGCGCCTGTTCCATCTGGTCGAGCGGACCGGATCGCTCGCATTCGGCCCGGTGACCACGCCCGCCCGCCAGGGCAGCGAGCACGGTGGTGACGACGACTTCGCCGGCGCCCGCGGCTCGCTCGCCCACGTCGCCAAGCTGCCCGGCGTGCGCAAGCTCGCCTACATCAAGGGTGGCAAGGCGCTGGTCAAGGGCGACATCCGCGACGGGAAGGACGCGTTCCTCAAGATCGTGCGCATGCTCGCCAAGTCGGCGCAGCGGGCAGCGCGGCGCATGGACATCGGCAACTTCAGCAAGGGCACGCTCGACGGCCCCTTCGGTCACATCTGCGTCTGCAGCTATGGCGAAGTCGTGGCTGCGGTCCTGTGTGCCGAGGGCGCGGCGGTCGAGAAGATCCTCGCCGAGTTGCAGGAACTCGTCGCTGGGTCGCTCTTCCTGAGCGGAGGTGTCGAAGCATGAGCGAGATCCGCGAGATCCTGGACGGCCTGAAGGACGCTCAGGGAGTGAAAGGCTGCGCGATCATCACGACCGACGGGATCATGGTGCAGAGCGCGCTCGGGCCGCAGTTCCAGGAGGACGTGATCGCGGGCCTGACTTCCTTCCTCGTCACGACGACCCGGAGGTCGCTGCAGGAAAGTGATTTCGGCGCGTTCACGCGCCTCACGATGAACTGCACGCATGGCAAGCTGATGCTCTACGACCTCGGCGAGGCCTCGCTCGTGCTCGTGACCGACCAGTTCGCGCGGCTCGACGACTGCATGGCGGCGGCCGAGACCGCCGCCCAGAAGCTGCGCGACGTCGTGCGCATGCAATCCTGAGGCCCCGGAGCCACCGGAGGCCGCTCGCGCCGGGCCGCCGTGCCGGCGCGCGCGCAGAAAATTCGCCGATCCTCGACGCCGGCCTCAAGCGGCACGGGCCCGGTCGCCGATGAAGTCCCGGCAGCGTCCCGAGTGATGGCCGCGTTCGCGGGCCAGGCCGCTGCGGGCAGCACGAGAGAGTTCCATGGTCCAGATCAACTTCGCGCTCAAGGAAGTCAACTGCAAGGTCGTCTACTACGGTCCGGGCATGAGTGGGAAGACCACGAACCTCGAGATCGTGCACCAGAAGGTGCCGGAGGAGAACAAGGGCGAGCTCACGTCGATCTCCACCGACGGTGACCGCACGCTCTTCTTCGACTTCATGCCGCTCGACCTGGGGAACATCGCGGGCATGCGGACGAAGTTCCAGCTCTACACCGTGCCCGGCCAGGTCTACTACAACTCGACGCGCAAGCTCGTGCTGCAGGGCGTCGACGGCGTGATCTTCATCGCCGACTCCGACCCCGAGAAGATGGCGGAGAACATCGAGAGCTACGAGAACCTGATCGAGAACCTGCGCGAGTACGGCAAGGACATCCGCGATCTGCCGCACGTGATCCAGTACAACAAGCGCGACCTGCCGAACGCGCTCTCGGTCGAGGAGATGGACAAGCAGATGAACCGCTTCGGCGTGCCGACCTTCGAGGCCGTCGCGCGGAACGGCGAGGGTGTGTTCCCGACGCTGAAGGTGCTCGCCGAGATGGTGCTCGAGTCGATCGAGCGCATGGACAGCCGCCGCGGCAAGTCTGGCGCGAAGGCCGCGTCCGCAGCTGCGGCCCCGGCCCACGATGCTCCCGCCGAGGCCGCGGCCGCGCGCAAGCCGGCAGGCAAGCCCGCTGCCGCACCCGCGGCCAAGCCCGCGGCCAAGCCCGCCGCGGCATCCGCGGCGCGAGCCGCTGCCCCGGCCCGGCCGGCCGCAGCCGCC
>CAZSKV010000394.1:0-3545 GCA_964607495.1 uncultured candidatus Brocadiaceae bacterium | reverse complement strand
GGCAGGCCGGCGTCGATCCACGCGAACTGCGCGTAAATCGTCACGCGCGGGAAGTAGTAGAGGCTGCCCAGCGTGAGGTTCACGTTCCAGGTGCCGGTCGCGTCGGTGGTGCCGCCGAGGGTTGCGAGCGGCAGCGTCTCGAGCGCCGCACAAAAGCCGGGAATCACGATCTGCTGCGCCTTGTCGCCGAGGACCATCAGGGCAGGGGCCGACGCGGCGCCGCGATCGAGGCGGTTCACGTAGGCGCCGGTCGACATCGAGACCGAGCGGGCCCCGATCGTGGCGGCAGCGGACTGGCCGCTGGCCGTGCAACCGGTACCGAGCATCGTCTCCAGCCGCGCGCTCGAGCCGGAGATCGCGTCGAACGAGCCTCCGGTGGCGGAGAGGTTCTTCATCCGCAGCTCGTAGCAGAGGTTTCCGGACGGGATCACATAGGTGTACGGCGCCGTGAACGGGAAGAACCAGCTCTGCGGGTTCGGGTTGCTCACGTGGCTGACCGCGGGCAGGGAGAGGTTCGTGTACGGCAGCACGACCACGGGGCTGCTCCCGAGGTTCGTCGCGAACGTCGTCGAAGCCGTCCGCGCCGACACCGTGGTGGTCCCCATGGTGACCTGCGCGTCGACCGTGCGCGCGGTCAGGGAACCGCCGTTCGGAATCCGGAAGCTGATCGCCTTGATCAGCGCCACCGGCGTCGGGAACACGGTCTGCAGGTCGGCTGCATCGTGCACCTGCTGGTAGACCGACGATCCGCACCAGAGCGGGATCGCGTTGCCGCCGTTGCCGGGGATGCTGGCGTAGCCCTTGGGGGCGACGTAGGTCGTGGTCTGGGCCGCGAGCGCGGCGAGCAGAAGGAACGGAGAGAAGAGGGACAGGGGTTGTTTGGGCATGGTCCTCGCTCGAGACGACCAGGATGCCCTTGCCGGCCGCGCACGCCAAGGGGGGTGGGGGTCAGGCGCCGTTGCGCCAGCGGTCCGCGAGCACGTGCACCGGGGTGGTCAGCAGTTCGGCGACCGTCAGCTTCTCGAGCAGGTCCTGGCGGAAGGCGGGCTCGGTCTCGGCGACCGCGTCCTCGAGCGCCGCCCAGCGGTTCCGGTAGCCGTCGAGCACGCCGCGCAACGTCGTTGCCGGCAGGCGCTCGTGCAATTGCACGTGCAGCAGCGTCAAGGCGGTCGTCTGGTTCGCGTGCACTTCGGGGACCAGCACCACCGTGCGCGCATCGCTGCGGCCGAGGGCGACGAACACCTGCCGCTCCTGCGCGACCGTGTGCTTGGTGCCGCGCAGCAGCGGGTTCCTGGCCGTGCGCGAGGGCAGGCTCTTCGCGCTGCCGCCCTGGGCGACGACCGCGATCTGCTCGCCGTCGATCCGGTAGCGCGTGAAGCCCGTGACCTGGCGCACCGCGGGGTCGAGCGCGGCGATCGTGCGCAATTCCTTGTAGCTCAGGTGCTCGCGCGGAGCCCCGGCCTCGAGCACCTTCTGCACGAGCGGGACCAGCAGCAGGGCCTCGTCGTTGCGCGAGATCCCGACCGTCACGGTCTTCGCCTGGTGCTTGATCGCATCGATCGGCCGGCCGAGCTCCTCGATGCCGCGCGTCAGGGCGTCGGTCAGTTCCTCGATCACGCGGCCCGGCGTGCCGGCATGGCCCCATTCGCTCTCGTAGGACTCGAGCGGCGTGAGGCCTTGTACGTAGTTCAGAAGCGAAGCGATGCGCAGGGCGGTGCGCGCCTCGAGCGAACCGTCGTAGCGGCCCTGGCGCAGCGCGGCCGTGAACTCCTGCGCCGCGGCACGCAACCGCGGCGCGAGTTGGGCGAAGGCGTCGCCGTGGCCGGGGTGCGACACGAGGCTCTCGACCGCCGCGCGCATCTCGCGCAACGGCCGCGCGGTCGCGTCGATCGCCAGGGCGCAGCCGTAGCCGAAGAGATGCCCCGCCACGGTGGACAGCACGAAGGCCAGCGCGGGGTGCGTCTCGGGCACCGTGATGACCGCGCGCGCGGCCGCGAAGCGGGTCTCGCCGGCCGTTGCGATCACGATCGGCGCGGCCTTGTGCGCCTTGTAGATCGCGACCTCCTTCTGCACGTCGTCGGCCGTGGAGCCGGACAGACCGGCCGCGCAGACCAGGATCAGGGGCTCCGCCGACAGGTCGATGTGCTTCTTGTCTTCGGTGGCGTCGCTCGCGATCGACTTGTAGCAGAGCTCGCTGAGCTTGATCCGGACCTCGGCCGCGGCCACGCGGTTCCTGCCGTTGCCGACCAGGGCCCAGTAGCGGCGCTGCGGCGCGTGCGCTGCGGCGATCTCCGCGATCGCCTGCCGCTGCGCGAGCACCTGCTGCATGCGCTCGGGCAGCCCGCGCAGCGCGCGCAGCCATTCGTCCTCGACCCGGTCGTCGGCGCAGCCGGCGGCGCGCGCGAGGCCCAGGGCGAGCAGATAGCCGGCGGCGATCTGCGCGTAGAACGCCTTCGTCGACGCCACGCTCATCTCGACGTCGCGGCCGTCCGAGGTGTAGAGCACCGCGTGCGCCTTGTCGCAGAGATCGCTGTTGCGGCGGTTCACGATCGCGACGATCCGCGCGCCGCGCGCCTTGACCAGGTCGACCGTGCGGTTCGTGTCGGTCGTGGTGCCCGACTGCGAGATCGCGACGACGAGCGTGTCGCGCATGTCGTCGCGCAGTTGGAAGCCCGAGAGCTCGGTCGCCGGCAGGGCCTGCACCGCGATCGGCGCGTTGCGCAGCAGCTCGGCCAGGGCCATGGCCACGCCCTGGCCGGCCACCGCGGCCGTGCCCTGGCCGATCACCAGGACGCGCCGCACCCCCTCGACCCGCACCAGGGTCTCGGGCAACGTCACGCGCAGGCGTCCGCCGGCGTCGCGGATCCGGCCGCGCAAGGTCTTGTGGAAGCTGGCTGGACTCTCGGAGATCTCCTTGAGCAGGAAGTGCGGGTACGGGCCGCGGTCGATGTCGCGGGTCGTGATCTGCGCGGTGCGCAGTTCGCGTTCCGCCGGCGGCAGCGCCGTGCCGTCATAGGCGAAGCGCGTGATGCCACCGAGTTCGCCAGCCTGCGCGCGGTCGAGCACGACCACCTGGCCCTGGCTCGCGGATGGGTTGGCCGGATTGCCCGGGGTCTCGCCGTCGAGGCGCAGGTAGCGCGAGGTCTCCTCGACGAGCCCGTAGGGTTCGCTCGCGACGACGAACGCGTCCTCGGCGAGACCGACGTAGAGCGCCTGGCCGGAGCCGCGCAGGGCCAGCCAGAGCTTGTCGGGTGCCGAACTGCACGTCGTGCCGATCGCGACCGAGCCGTGGAACGACGCGACCGTGCGCAGGAACGCGGCATCGTGCCCCACGCCTTCGGCGAGCCGCCGCGCGATCAGCACGGGGATCACCTTGGTGTCGGTCGTGATCTCGTCGGCGAGCGCGAGGCCCTCGCCGGCCTTGAGCTCCTGGTAGTTGTCGACGTCGCCGTTCAGCACCGCGCAGACGTAGGGATTGCGGCGGCCGCCGGTCTCCTCCGAGTTCACCGGGTGCGCGTTCGGCTGCGAGATGATGCCGACGCTCG
>CAZSKV010000393.1:0-1981 GCA_964607495.1 uncultured candidatus Brocadiaceae bacterium | reverse complement strand
GTCATGAGCATCTTCTATCCCGACGAGGGGCAGATCTCGGTGCTCGGCCATCCGAACGCCGAAGCCGTCAAGGATCGCCTCGGCTATCTGCCGGAGGAGAAGGGCCTCTACAAGAAGATGCGTTGCGGCGAGATCCTCGCCTACTTCGGGATGCTCAAGGGCCTCACGCGGCAGGTCGCGCGCCAGCGCGCCAAGGACCTGCTCGGCAGGTACGGTCTCGGCGACTGGCACGACAAGCGCATCGAGACGCTGTCCAAGGGCATGGGCCAGAAGGTGCAGGTGCTCGCTACCCTGATCCACGAACCGGAGCTCGTGATCCTCGACGAGCCGTTCTCCGGCCTCGATCCGGTGAACCAGGAAGCGCTGCGCGAGGTGATCCTCGACCAGAAGCAGGCCGGCCGGACCGTGATCTTCTCGACCCACGTGATGGAGCACGCCGAGAAGCTCTGCGACTACGTGTTCCTGATCCACAAGGGGATCAAGCGCCTCGACGGACCGCTCGCGCAGATCCTGAGCGCTGGCGAACACGGCATCCAGCTCGACTACGAGGGCGACGGCGCCGTGCTGCGCACCTTGCCCGGAGTCCGGCGCCTGAACGACTCCGGCAAGCACGCCGAGTTGTTCCTCGCGCCCGGGCACGACGCGCAGCAGGTGCTGCAGGCCCTGGCCGGCAGGCTGGTGATCCGCCGCTTCGACCTGCGCGAGCCTTCGCTGCACGAAGTGTTCGTGCGCACGGTCAAGGAGGCGTCATGAGTTCCAAGACCTATCTGGTCGCCGAGCGCGAGTATCTCGAGAACGTGCGCACGAAGACGTTCTGGATCGGGATCGCGATCGTGCCGATCCTGATCGCGATCGCGATCGGCGTGCAGGCCTTCCTGCGCAAGGCCAAGGACGTGCGCACCTACGCGATCGTCGATCACTCGCCCGACGGCTGGTTGAGCCGCGAGGTCCTGCGGCGCGGCGAGGAGAACGACCTGCAGAAGCTGTTCGCGAGCTTCAAGTCGCTGAGCCCGGACAAGGCGGCGACCGCCAGCAGGGCCCTCGATCCGCAGGCGGTTGCCGCGCGGATCGCGAAGCTGCCGGCCGACGATCCGTTGCGGCGCCTGCTCGATCGCCTCGCGCGCCGCAAGGACGAGCTGCAGCAGGCCCTCGCCGGCGGCTCGTTCGCGCAGCTGCAGGCCGAGATGCAGCAGGAGTTCTTCGCCTGGTTCGGCCAGCTCTCGGCTGCCGAGCTGCGGCAGCTCGGGATCGGCTTCGACAAGAGCCGCTACCAGCTGGTCCTTGTGCCCGGCAGCGGCGAGGAGCTGACGCGGGAGCTCAATGCGCGGATCGCCGACGGCAAGCTCTTCGCCTACTTCGAGATCGGCGCCGATCCGCTCGACGGCGCGCCGGCCTCGCATCGCTACGTGTCGCAGAACCTGACCGACAACGACCTGCGCAACTGGCTCGAAGGCCTCGCGACCGAGGCCGTGCGCGACGCGCGCGTCAAGACGCTCGGGCTCGGACCCCAGGTCAAGGACGCGCTGCTGCGCCGCTTCGACTTCCAGGAGCTGCAGATCGGCAAGGGCGGCAAGACCGAAGAGGTCAAGAGCACGCAGAAGGGCGCCAAGTTCGCGCCGGCGGCCTTCGTCTATCTGCTCTGGATCGCGGTGTTCACGGCCGCGCAGATGCTGCTGACCAACACGATCGAGGAGAAGTCGAACCGGATCATCGAGGTGCTGCTGAGCTCGGTTTCCCCGCTGCAGCTCATGGCCGGCAAGGTGCTCGGGATCGGCGCCACGGGCCTGACGATCGTCGGCTCCTGGGTGTTCTGCGCCTATGCCGCGGTCAAGATGCTGCCGTGGTTCGTCGGTGACCTGCCCGGCGACCTGGACCTCCTCGCGATCCTCGGTTCCCCGCTCTACCTCGCGAGTTTCGTCGGCTACTTCCTGTCCGGGTATCTCCTCTACGCGGCGATGCTGGTCGGCATCGGCTCGGTCTG
>CAZSKV010000392.1:0-5769 GCA_964607495.1 uncultured candidatus Brocadiaceae bacterium | reverse complement strand
CGGCTGCGACTAGATATACTGTCCGTAGCGAGCGCCCAGGAAATACGCCACACCACCCAACCACGCATGGTCCCTGTCGACGGGTCGACCCTGAAAGCCGCCAGCACTGCACCCTGGCTGCTCGCGTGCTCCGCGGACCGGACCGTGGTCACGATCCCGCAGGGCGATGGTGGCGCCGAGCTGATCAAGATCTTCGAGACCGGGACGCTCGAGGACGCACAACACGAGCTCGCGCTCGCGGCACGACTGCCGCGCGACGGCGTGGTCGGCGCCCGTGCGGTCCGGATCGATGCGGCCACGGGCCGGCCGAGCCTCGTGTTCGACTACCACCCGGGCTCGAACCTCGGCGAGATCGTGCTCACGCGCGGCCCATTGCCCCCGCGGGAGGTCGCGCGCCACGCGGTGGCCCTCGCGCGCGCGCTGCAGGCGGTGCATGCCGCGGGCTTCGTGCACGGTGACGTCAAGCCGGCGAACGTGCTGCTCGCCGGGGATCGCGCCCTGCTGATCGATCTCGAGCACTGCCGGCCGATCGGCGCGGCGGCGCCGGCCCTATTCGGCGGCGGCACGCATGGCTTCGCGCCGCCAGAGGCCTACGCCGGGGCCCCGGCCGCGCCGAGTGCGGATGTGTTCGGGTTCGGCGCCCTGTTGCACACGGCACTGACCGGAACGCCCCCGTTCCTGGGCACCGACCAGGCTGCGATCGCGCGTGCCGTGCGCGAAGGTCGCCGCCGCAGGTGGCTGCTCGCCCATGCCCCCGAAGAACTGCGCGAACTGGTCACGCGCTGTCTCGCGGACGATCCGCGGCAGCGGCCGAGTCTCGCCGAAGCCTCGACCGTGCTCGAGCGCCAGGCGACCGCAGCCTCGGCGCCGCAGGAACCGCCCGCGACCCTCGCGCGCGACGCAGCCCGCCTGCGCGCGCGCCGGCCCCTGCCCCAGGTGGGGCCGATGAGCCAGGATCTCGAGACTGCGTGCGCGCGGATCCTCGAACAGGCTCCGGCGGTGCACGCGTTCCTGCTGCGCTTCCCGAGCGACGCCGGCTTGTTGGAGGCGCGGCAGGTGCTGCGGGTCACGTGCGCGCGACTCCTGCGCAATCTGCCGCCGCTGCTCGCGCAGGCCAAGCGCAACGCGCGCTTCGCCGAAGCCGAACGCTGGCTCGATCTTGCCCGCCAGACCCTGCTCTCGGTCCTGCGCAACCTCGGTCCGTTGCCGCTCCTGCCCGAGGACCAGCGCGATCTCCGGCCGGGGATCATGGTCCGCGATCCCCTGCGCGCACTCACGCTGCTCTCCAGCGATCTCGCCGGAGAGACGCAGCTCTTCGCCGAAGGGCTCGCGCGCCTGCGCGCAGCCGAAACCCGTCTCGACGTGACCGCCGCCGACCAGGCGATCCGCGACCTCTCGGAGCGCAATACCGGCGCCAGCGAGGTGCTCGCGGCGCTGCGTGATCGCACGCACCGCCTCGGCTTCTATCTCGAGCGCATCGCCCACATGCGGCCGAGCCTGGCGGCGCTCGGCGATCTGCTCGCGAGTGCCGATCTCCCGGCGGAGCTCGGCGCGGCGCTCGACCTGCAGCAGCTCGCCGCACAACGGCTCGGCGTGCCGGCTGCGCCGGCGAGCGCCGGTCATGGCACCGCGAAAGCGATGCAACGCGCGCTGCAGGACCTCCTGGCCGAGTTCCCGCACGCGAGCGAGTCCGTGCTGCCGGCGCTGCACGCGCTCGAAGGCGCGTTCGAGCGCCTCTCGGACCTCGCCTGGCAGGTGCTCGCCGAGGCCAGCCACAAGCTGGATGCCGTGCCGATCCCGATCCGGCCCTTGCAGGGCCTCGTGCATCGCCTCGACACCTTGCGCCTCCAGGACGTGCTGGTCGATCGCCCCGAGGGCAGCCAGGCCGACCTCGCCGAGGGGCTCGAGCGCCTGCGCCTGCGCGTCGATCAGGCCCGCACGACGCGGGATCGGATCACGCGCTCGGCGGCGGACGCACTCGAGCGCGGCCACATCACCACGGCGCTCTTCGACATGGAGCGGGCGCAGGACCGGTTCGCCGGCGAGGCCGACGAGACCGGCTCGTTCAGCCAGAGCCTCGCGACCGGCATCGAGGAGGCACGACGGCGCAAGCACCAGCTCGAGACCCTCGCGCAGCGCAACGTGCTGCTCGGTGCCCGTCACGCGACGCTGCAGGATGATCCCCACAGTCTGCGCAGCGAGCGCATCGCGGTGCTCGCGGAACGCAAGCAGGCGCTGACCTTCCTGCTGGCGAACACCCAGACCGAGCGGGCCGGCGGCTACCGGCAGGACCTGCGCGACGTACAGGCGTCCTTGTTGCAGGAGCACTCGGACCAGGCGGAGTTCGAGCTCGAAGCGCTCAGCGAGTTCGACGCCAGGTTGCGCCTGTGCCGGACGACACTCGACATGCTCGGACAGGCCACGACCGAGAGCGGCCTCGGCGAAGCGCCGCTCGGCCGCGTGCAGCGCCTGCTCGAACGCTGGGAGCAGCACCGCCAGCGCGCGCAAGCCGACCTGCGGCAGCAGCAGGAGACGGCGCGGCTCGCGGCCCAGGCCCTGCGCCGCCGCCGCCTGCTCCGCGTCGTCAAGGCCGCGATCCTGCTGCTGCTGCTCGGCGGCGTCTACGAGGTCGCGCAGGCCGTGGGCCGGCCACGGCCGCTCGCGGCTCTCGCCGACCGGTACGAGCGCGAAGGCCTGCAAGTGGACGTCGAGCTGCTCGCCGCCCTGCGGGCCGGCGACCGGGCGCGGATCGAGAAGGCGCTGCTCCAGGTCGAGTCGGAGCGGATCCGCACCGAAGTGCGCAAGGCGCTGCTCTCGCTCACCGGCGACTGACGCCGACCGTCACCTTGACCTTCTGCAGCTTGCCGGCGCGCATCAAGCCGACCTCCACCTCGGCACCGACCTTCAGTTTGCCCAGCGCTTCCATGTAGGTGCGGGCATCGCGGATCTCCTCGCCGGCCAGGCTCACGATCAGGTCACCCGCCTGGATGCCGGCCTTGGCCGCCGGGCCATCGTCGCGCACGCTCGCGACCGGCATGCCCATCCCGTCTCCTTCGTAGTCCGGCATCAGGCCGAGGCCGGGCCGCTCGTCGTCGGGTGCAGCCGCGGCGGGCCGCGAGGCGGCGCTCGCCGGCCGCGAGGCGGGCATGTGCGGATTGCCCTCGTCCTTCTTGCGCTCCTTCTCGCGCACGACGACCACGAAGTCCCCCGCGCCGCGCTTCTTCGACTCGAGTGCCGCATGCGGGTCCTTCTGCGCGTGCATGGCCAGGACGCCGATCTGCAGTGCCGGCTGGCGCTGCACGAGCCGCTCGACGGTGCCACGGCGGAAATCGCTGTGGAACGAGCCGCAGAAGTGCACGACCGGGGCACCACCCCGGCTGGCGACCTTGGCGATGCTCTCCGCCATCGTGTCGTCCTTCAGACACTGCGCGGTGTACATCTGGTAGAGCACGGTCTCCGGCATCCGCTGCGCGGGCGGCACGTCTTCGTGCAAGGCCTCCCCGAACGCCTGCCAGTAGGCGTCGCGCGGCGCGGTCGTGGTCGCGGCGACGTGGGGATCGCCGCTGACAGCGGCCAGCCCCTCGCGTGCGGCCTTGCGCGCCAGGTCCCGTGGCGTGTTCGCGGCGACGACCGGCCAGCCACGCTGCTTCGCGAGCGCGAGGACCGGCCGGTAGTGCTGGTCGTAGTTCGGCCACGGCCGCGCGCGCTTCTTGAACTCGGCGTCGTCGATCCCGCCCGCGAGCCAGGAGTCGAGAACCGGCTGCACGTCGCGCTCGAACATCTCCATCGAGATCACGAGCTTGCCACGGGTCGCGGCGAGCTCGGTGACGATCGCGAGCTGCAGGCGATGACCCTCGTCGCTGTCGTGCACCTCACCGAGGAACACGACGTCCTTGTGGGCGAACGCCGTGGCGATCTGCGTCGCCAACGGCGCGACGGGCGCATCCTTGTCGGCGAGCACATGGGAACCCGAGACACAGGCGGAGAGGCACGGCAGCAGCAGGGGCAGGCATTGCAGCTTCATCGGTGGAGCGAGATCATCGCCAGCCTCGATGCTGATCGCCACCTGGAACGTCAACTCCGTGCGCGCGCGCCTGCCGCGGCTCCTGCCCTGGCTCAGCAAGCACGCCCCGGACGTCGTGCTGCTGCAGGAGACCAAGGTGCAGGACGAGATGTTCCCGCGCGAACCGCTCGAGGACGCCGGCTACAACCTCGTGGTCTCGGGACAGAAGACCTACAACGGCGTCGCGATCCTCAGCCGGCACCGGGTCGAGGACGTCGTGACCGGGTTCCCGGGTGACGACGCGAACGCCGACAAGCGCGTGCTCGGCGGCATCGTCAAGGACCTGATGCTGCTCGATCTCTACGTGCCGAACGGCCAGGAGGTCGGCAGCGCCAAGTACGCGGCCAAGCTCGACTGGTTGGCCCGGCTGCGCCGGTTCCTCGACCAGCGCTATGACGCGAAGGAGAAGCTGATCGTCGCCGGGGACTTCAACATCACCTTCGACGATCGCGACGTCTACGACCCCGAGGCGCTGCGCGAGACGATCCACTGTTCCTCGCGCGAGCGTGACGCCCTGCGCGAGGTGTGCGGGTTCGGGCTGCACGACGCTCTGCGGCACTTCCACGCGCAGCCTGGGATCTACACGTGGTGGGACCACCGTGGCGCCGCGTTCCAGCGCCGGCACGGACTGCGGATCGACCATTTCCTGATGAGCCAGGCCGCGCTCGAGGCTTGCGAGGACGTCTTCGTCGACGTCGAGGAGCGCAAGGGCCAGGGCGTCTCGGACCATGCGCCGGTGTTCGCCAGGCTGAAGGCATAGCGGGCCGCCAGGTCCGGCGCAGGGCGGCCGCGACCGGCCGCACGGGAACCCCGGTGGCTCCGGGCCCCTTCCCGGGGCACGAGTGCTGTTTTCTTTGCCCTGCGCGCCGCCTACGGTGCTGCGGCGATGAGCCAACCGAGGGTGGTGATCGAGGGCGTCGCGCCCGCGGTCGACGGCGGCGAGTTCCCGATCAAGCGCGTGCGCGGCGATCGCGTCGTCGTCGAAGCCGACGCGTTCGCCGACGGTCACGACCAGCTGCTCGTGGCCCTGTGGGAACGCCACGAGTCCGAGACGGCCTGGCGCGCGCGGCCGATGACCAGCCGCCACAACGACCGCTGGCGTGGAGAACTGACGGTCGACCAGCTCGGCACGCATCTGTACATGGTCTGCGCCTGCGTCGATCCGTTCGCGACCTGGCGCCACGGCTTGCGCAAGAAGTCCGAGGCGGGGTTCGACGTGAGCAACGAGCTGCAGATCGGCGCCGACCTGATCGAGGCGCTCTGTGCGCATCACGCGACCGCGAAGCAGCGGGCCGCCGGCCTCGCGCGGATCCTGCGCGACGGCAAGAAGCCGCAGTCCAGGCGCACGCGCGCCGCGCTGGCCGAGCCCGTCGCCGCCTGGATGCGCGAGATCGTGCTGCTGACCCCGGCCGTGGCGCGCGCCGCGAGCCGCGAACACGCGATCACGGTCGATCGGGAACGCGCCCGCTTCTCCAGCTGGTACGAGTTCTTCCCGCGGTCGTGGGCGCAGGAAGCCGGTCAGCACGGCACCTTCGCCTTGGCCGAGCGCATGCTCGATCACATTGCGGGCATGGGCTTCGACATCGTCTACCTGCCGCCGATCCACCCGATCGGCACGACGCGGCGCAAGGGCAGGAACAACGCTCTCGCCGCCGCGAAGGACGACGTCGGGTCGCCATGGGCGATCGGCAACGGCAAGGAGGGCG
>CAZSKV010000391.1:0-3833 GCA_964607495.1 uncultured candidatus Brocadiaceae bacterium | reverse complement strand
GGCGTGCCCAGCGCCAGCGCGGTAGCGAGACAGGTGAACAGGAGTGCTGGTCTGACCATGGAGGATGCCATCGGGTGTGCTGGGTAGGTGCGCGTGGGGGGTGGCTGCCGGCGGATCCTAGCTTGCCGGCGTCGATGCGGCAGCGCGGCTGCCTGACCCGTGCATCAGGACGCGGCTTCGCCCATAAGAGGGGCATGCACCGCCGGCACGCCTTCCACCCGCTTGCATCACTCGTGTTGCTCTTCGCCGGGGCCTGTGCAGGCGGCCAGTTCCTGCTGCCCGAGCAGCTCGTCGGCGTGCCGGATCCGAACGACGCCTACGACAGCAGGATCGTGCAGGCGCGGCAGCTGCAGGACACCGGCGACACGACCGGGGCGATGCGGATCGTCGACCAGGTGTTGGCCGAGAAGCCGGCGCACGTCGACGCGGCACGGACCCGGCAGGACCTGTTGCGCCGCCGCGGGCGTCTCGGCCTCCTGCTCTACGAGGCCGAGCAACGCGTGGCGGCGGCCCCGCACGACAGCACCGCCCAGTACCTGCGCGGCCGGATCGTGACCGATCCGGCCGAGAAGCGGGAGTGCTTCGCGCGCGCACTGGCGCTAGAACCGCGCTCGTTCTGGGCCTGGCTCGGGCTCGCCTTCTCGTTGCGCTCGACCGATCTGGCGCAGTCCCTGCAGATCTACGCGCAGCTCTACGCGAAGTCGGGGGAACATCCGACGGCCGGCACGCCGTTCATCGCCGCACTGCGCGAGGCGCGCAAGCTCGAGTCGGCGCTGGTGCTCGCCCAGAAGCTGCGCCAACGCCAGGACCAGCAGGGCGTCGGCGCGGTCGCCCTGGCCGAGACCCTGGTGCTGCTCGAACGCGTGCGGGAAGGCTGGACCGCGTTGCTCGAGGCCCTGAAGCTGCGGCCCTTCGACCCGGAGGCCAGGCGTCTGCTCGGTCACTTCATTGCGCGCGGGATCGGCGACGAGGAGGTGCTCGTGGCCTGGAACCTGTTGCGGCACGACCCGGAGCGCCTCGCGCGCTTTCTCGAGGGTGGTGGCGAGACGATGCTGGCGGCGATCGCGCAGCGTCTCGGCAATCCGATCGCGGCGCGGCTGCTGCTCGAGGGGGACAAGGGCCAGCCGCCGAAGGACGCACCCGTGCGGCGCGTGTGGCGGCGGTTGCTGCTCGCGACCGGAGACGCCGGCCGCTTCCTCGCGGACCTGCGTGAGCAGTTTCCGCCGGCGTTGCTCGCCGATCCGGCCAACACCGTGCGCGAGCGCTGGGAGGCATTGTTCTCGGGCCCGTGGTACGCGAGCCCGGACCCGCTCGCACAGCCGGCCGAGGGATTGGCACTCGCGCAGGCGCTCGTGCGCTGTGGGCTCCTGCAGGAAGCGGAGATGCTGCTGGACAGCCTGTGGCTGCGGCACCGCGAGCAACCGGGTCCGTGGCGGGCCGGGCGCGACGACCTGCAGAAAGAGGTGCGCCGTGAACTGGCGTTCGAGGGCGCGCTGCAGCGCGTGCTCTACCACGGCTATTCCCAGACCAGCGCGCCGCGGGATCTCGAGGCCGTGCTCGGTGACCTGCGCCGCATCAGCAAGGAGCACCTCGGGGTGGACGTCGTCGGCACGCCGCCGGTGCATTCGGCCGCGTTCCTCGGCGTGATGCTCGATCCCTTCGCGGGGACCTTCGCCGAGCACCTCGCGCGCTACAACCGCCACCTCGTGCTCGGCCAGCGCAGCGGGCGGCCGGTCGAAGGGCTGCTGGTCACGCGCCTCGCGGTGCGGCCGCTGGTCGCGCACGAGCTGTTGCCGGGCTCGGGGCGCGGCCACGAGGTGATCGGCGAGAATCGCGAGATCCGCTCGCTGACCGGCGTCTACGGCGGCGACCTCGCCGGCGTCGCGCTCTTCGAGCACTACGTGATCGACTACGACTCGGTCCGGGAATGGGCGGACAACCTGCGCGAACGCCGGCGGATCGCGCGCGAGGACGGGAGCCAGTTGCTGAGGGATCCGCTGCCGGCCGGGGCCAGGCCGCTCGACCCGGTGGACGTGGACTGGCGCCTGAATCTGGTGTCTCGGGAACAGGACAGCGACCTCGATGCGGCTGTCCTCGACATGATCCGCTGGCACGAACACGGACACCTGATCGACTCGTTCCACTTCCTGCCGTTCGGCGACAACGTCTGGCGCTGCATTGGCCTGCTGCTGCGCAACGGGTTCTCTCCGGCCGCCATCGAGGCCGATCTCGAAGGCCGGGCCGAGACCGTGGCCCTGGCCTTGTCGCCGCACACCCAGCTGGTGCTGGGGCACATCGCGGGTTTCCTGGATGGCGAGGAGGCGTTCTCGACCCACGTCGGCGGCTTTCGCGAGCTGGCCCGTCGCGTGCTGGCCGGCCAGGAGGCACGGGGTGCGCCCGCGCCGAAGTGCTGTCGCTGGCACGAGCTCGAACCGGCCACCGCGGTGGAGATCGCCCGTGAAGTGCTGCGCACTTTGTGGTGAGCCGCTCCCGGCTACGATGCCGGCCTGCCCTTGGAACAAGATTTGAGACGCTCACTCGTCTCACGCCGAGGAATCGTCATGCGCACAGCCTCAGTTGCTCTCGTTCTCTCCATCCTGGCGTTCGCTCCGAGCGGGTACTGCCAAGAACCTGCCGCGGCGAAGAAGGACTCCGACCCGGCCATCGTCGCGAAGATCAAGGAGATCCAGACCGCGATCCTCGATCCCAAGGCGAGCAAGGACGACGCGGCGATCAATCAGATCAAGCAGCTCTTCGAGCAGCGCGAGACGCTCGGGGCGAAGGACAGGGATGCGTTCGTCGCGGTGCTCGGCGACGTGTTCTTCAAGGCCAAGGCCCGCACACCCGACAAGAGCGCGATCTACGTGACCTCGGCCAAGGCGCTCGAGTACTTCGGCAACAAGGGTGCGAAGGTGCTGGTCAAGGCCTATGACGACGAGAAGTTCAGCAAGGCGGACTGGCTGGACCTGCGCAGCAAGTTGCTGGTCGGGATCGGCAAGACCAAGGACGAAGCGCAGGTGCACTTCCTGATCGACCGGGTCGTGCGCACGACGGACGATCCGCTGATCCGCGCCGCAGGCGAGGCGGTCGGCTACTTCGAGGCGAGCCCCGGCAAGATCCGCTGGGACATCTGCAAGGAGATGATCAAGCGCTACAACGAGATCTTCAACGCGTCGCGTTCGACGGTCGATCCCAGCAACGTGGCGGCGAAGACCGGCCGCGAACGGATCGCCGCGATCGCCGACACCTGGAACACGTCGCTCTCGAAGCTGACCCGCCAGGCCGACATCCGCGAAGCCGACAAGTGGCTGCACTGGTGGAACAAGAACAAGGACTCGGACTGGAACAAGCTGAAGTGATCGCTGCGTGCGGCGCGCTCTCTGGGTCCTGTCCGGCCTGTTCGCCCTCGGCGCGCTCTGGCTGCTCAGCGAGCGCAATCGGCTGCTGCTGCGCGACGAGGAGCGCACGCGGGAACTGACGCGTTCGGCGCAGCGGATCCGCGACCTCGAGCAGGAAGTTGCGGCGGCCTTCGCGCAGCGCACGGCGATGGCGGCAGCGCTCGAGGCACGCGCCGAGTCACTGGCGACGTCGCGGCGGCAACAGCTCGAGGAGCGTGCGAAGTCCCAAAAGGGCATGCCCGAGGGTCTCCGCCTCGTGCTCGCCAAGTGCAACGCCCGCTTCGCGGCCGAGGGTCACCCGGCGCTGCGTTTCCTGAATGCGCGCAGCCTCGGCGACGATCGCGTGCTCACGGATGTCGAGATCCTCGATCAGGACGTGCGGTCGATGCAGGTCACGGTCTACCTGGCACGGGAGCTGCGCCTTGTGCTCGACCG
>CAZSKV010000390.1:0-5278 GCA_964607495.1 uncultured candidatus Brocadiaceae bacterium | reverse complement strand
GACCGCGTCCGCCGCGCCCGCGACATGTCGCTGGCCGAGCGCAGCACGGTCACGCTCGAGACGCTGAACGCAGCCCTCGCGGCGCGCAAGATCGCCGAGATCAAGGTGATCCTGAAGGCCGACGTGATGGGTTCGCTCGAGCCGATCAAGAAGATCCTGGCCGAGCTGGGCACCAACGAGGTGCGGGTCAACCTGATCCACACGGCTCTCGGTGGGATCACCGAGACCGACGTCGAACTGGCCGCGGCCAGCAAGGCGATCATCATCGGCTTCAACTCCGTCGCCGACGTGGCGGCGCGCCAGAAGGCCGAGCAGAGCGGCGTCGAGATCCGCTACTACGACGTGATCTACCAGGTGGTGGACGACATGCGCGCCGCGATGGAAGGCCTGCTGGCCCCCGAGCGGCTCGAGAAGGTCGTCGGCCATGCCGAGATCCGCGCGATCTTCCGTTCGAGCAAGGCCGGCAACATCGCGGGCTGCTTCGTGACCGACGGCGTGATCAGCCGCAGTGCCAAGCTCCGCCTGGTCCGGGACGGCAAGGTCGTCCACTCCGGCGAACTCGGCAGCCTGCGCCGGATCAAGGACGACGTGCGCGAGGTCAAGGCCGGCTTCGAGTGCGGCCTGACGATCGCCAACTACAACGACATCAAGGAAGGCGACAAGCTCGAGTTCTTCCAGGTCGAGATGGTCAAGCGCACGCTCGACTGATCGCTTCGTTCGGTCTGCGCCATGATGCACATCGGTGTCCTGCAGTTCTCGATGGCCATCCCCGGGGCCGAGTCGCTCAAAGACAAGCGGCGCGTCGTCCAGGGCCTCAAGGACCGGCTGCGCAAGTCGTTCAACGTGTCGGTTGCCGAGGTCGACGACCACGACGTGCTGACGGTGGCGACGATGGGCGCCGTCATGGCCGGTTCGGACGTTTCCTATTTGAACGGCGCGATGGACAAGATCCTCGAACAACTGCGTGACTGGCGCGATGCCGAGCTCGACGACTCGCAGCTCGAGATCATCTCGCCGACCGAGGCCGGATGAACGATCGCCGCCTGCGCCGCCTCGAGGAACAGATCAAGGAACGGATCGCCCTGGTCGTGCTGCGGGATCTGCAGGATCCGCGGCTCGGCTTCCTGACGATCACCCGCGTCGAGCTCGACCGGGAGCTCGAGCACTGCAACGTCTACTGGTCGGTGCTCGGTGACGAGGCCGCCCGCCGGCTGCAGCAGCAGATGCTCGACCACGCGAACAAGTTCGTGCGGCACGAGGTCGCCGCGATCCTGCGCACGCGGACCGTGCCGCGCCTGCACTTCGTGTTCGACGAGCGGGTCGAAGGCGCGCTCCGCGTGCAGAAACTGATCGACAAGCTGAAGGCCGAACGCGACGCCCACGACCCGGAAGCCAAGAAGCCCGAGTAGCCGTGGAGCAATGTCCAGGGCTGCGCGTTGTGCGGCCCGGATCCAGTCCCCAGACCGAACGCCCAGGAGCCTGATGATGCAACCTCACCGTCTGTCCCTCGTTCTGCTCATTGCAGCCCCAGGACTGTGCGCCCAGCAGGAGGCGGATGCCCTGCTGCGCAAGGCCTGCCAGACCATGCAGCAGCAGACGGCCATCACCTTCACGACCTCCGAGAGCCAGGATGCGGCGATGACCCGGCGCTTCCGCCACATGATGCCGCAGAGCGCGGAGCCGACGGAGGTCAAGGTCAGGCAGACCCCGGGGCTGATCCATGCCGAGATCGGCGACGACGAGGAGATCCTGATCGCCGGCAGGCGGTGCATCGCCCGCAGCGGCGACGGCGCCTGGGAACTACGCAAGGGCACGACCACCAGGGGCTTGCCGCTGCCCTTCCTCTTCGATCCGGAGCTGCTCTTCGAGGTGCTCGACGGCCTGCCCGAGGCCGCGCGCGCGGTGCAGCGCAGCGAGGCCGCCAAGCTCGGCGACCGCAACCTGCAACTGGTGTCTCTGACCCTGGAGGGCAAGGAGGCCAAGAACCTCGCGCGCAGCGGGCTGCTGCCGCGCATGGCGGGCGGCCCGATGCTGCTGATGGGCGGCATGGGCCGGCAGATGCAGGAGGGTGGCGCCATGACGATCGATGCCGCGGTCTGGATCGACTCGGAGACCGGGTTGGTGCACAAGCTGTGCCTGCGCGCGCTGAGCACGAGCGCGATGCCGGGGAACGTGCAGATCCGGATGGGCGGCCCCGGGGGCGAGGAGGTCGAGGCCGAGGCGGAGGAGGAGACCCCGGTGCAGGAGAAGGACGCGCAGGGCCAGCGGATCTACAAGGCCGGCCTGCCGGTACGCGCGGTCGGCAAGGACCAGTCCGTGCTCGAGTTCGAAGTGCGGTTCTCCGGCTTCGGCCTGACGAAATCGCCCGAGTTGTCGAGCGAGGCCACCAAGCTGCTGCGTCTCCCGCCAGCCAAATGACTACGATCCTCCGGCTGCTTCCCGAGGCCATCCGATGCGCAAGACCCTGATCCTCCTCTTCTCCCTGTCTTCCTTCAGCGGCGTGTGCCTGGGCCAGGAGGCCGCGGCTCCGGTTCCCGACCTGGGCGCCAAGCGCACGTTGCTGCAGAACGCCCTGACGACGACTGCCGAGTTGCCGAGTGGCGCGTTCACGACCACGCACAGCACGAGCTCGCAGATCCTGCGGCAGTTGAACCGGGGCGCCCCGAAGGAACAGCTGCAGGGTGGCTGGGGCCAGGGGCTGCTCTTCGCGAGCTCCAGCGACGGCAAGGACACGCTCGTGAGCGGCGGGCGCCGCTCGATCGCGCGTTCGGGCCAGGATGAGTGGCGGATCCGCCGCAGCCTGCTGGTGGACGGCCGGCCGATGCCCTTCGTATTCGATCCCCAGGCCTTCTGCGCGCAGCTCGCAGCCACGCGGTACGACGTGCTGCAGGCCGAGGCCGGCGCTCTCGACGACCGGCCGGTCGAGACCGTGACGATCCACCTCGAAGGCGACGCGGCGCTCGAGCTGGTCTGGAGCGGCCTGTTGCCCGAGGGCTCCGACCCGTTCGGCCGGAGCATGGTGTTCCGGGTTGCCGGCGGCGCCGTCCCGGCGCCGGCGAAGCCCGACGTGGCGCTCGACGTCGCAGTCGCGATCGACCCGGCCACCCGTCTCGTGCACCGGATCCACCTGAAGTCCTACACCAAGTCGAAGGCCATGGGCGCTGCCGGCGTGCAGGTCGCGTTCGCCGGCGGCGTGGTCGTCGCCGGCGCCAACGCGGGCGAAGAGGAGGAGGAGGAAGACGAGGACAAGGTCGAGCCGGCGAACAAGCCCCTCGTGTTCAAGGACGGTCTGCCCGTCCGCAAGCACAAGAAGACCGAGCAGCCGGTGACCGTGACCTTCGAAGCCCGTCTCTCCGAGCACGGCAGCGCCAAGCCGATCGAACTCGACGCCAAGGCACGGCAGCTCCTGGGCATCCCGGCCGCGAAGTAGGCGCGAGACGCGGCAGCCGCCCGGGCCGCCGTCCGTTCATCGCGGCCGGGCCGCAACCGAGGCGTGGCCGTCGGCGCTGGCGCGCCGCCGGCCCCCGAGCGGCTCGACCGCGATGATGTTCCTGGGTCGCTACTTCCGTCTGGAATCGACGAGCGAGGCGAGGACTCGTCGCTGTAGCGACTCAGGTGACTACGATCCAAGGCCCGGACTGGGCCTTGAACTCGCCGACGAGCGCCGACGCCGCAGCCCCGGCGTCGCGCAAGCGCTGCTGTGCCTTCGCGGCCTGGTCGGGCGCGAGCGCCAGCAGCAGGCCGCCGGAGGTCTCCGCGTCGAAGAGCAGGTTCTGCAGCCAGGGTTCGACGCCCGGCGCAAAGGTCACGCGGGGCCCCAGATACTCGCGGCTGCGCGCCGCGCCACCCGAGAACACGCCTTCGCGCGCGAGGTGCTCGGCGCCGGCGAACACCGGCACGGCCCGGGCCGCGAGTTCGAGCGTCAGGTTGGCGCCCACCGCCATCTCGTAGGCATGGCCGAGGAGGCCGAAGCCGGTGACGTCGGTGGCACCGTGCACGGCCAGGTCGAGCACCGCCTCGCAGGCGGCCTTGTTGAGCTGCGCCATCTGCTGCATCGCCCGCTCAGCCAGATCGGTCCCCGTCTTCTGCTTCTTGATCGCGGTCGACACGGCTCCCATCCCGATCGGCTTGGTGAGCAGCAGCTGGTCGCCCGCGCGTGCGCCCTTGTTCGGCCACCAGCGTGCGGGGTGCACGATGCCGGTCACCGAGAGCCCGTACTTGATCTCGGTGTCGGTCACGGAATGCCCGCCGCAGAGCACGGCGCCGGCTTCGCGGATCTTCTCGAGCCCGCCGGCCAGGATCTCGCCGAGGATCTCGAGGTCGAGTTCCTTGGGCCAACCGACGAGGTTCATCGCGGTCAGGGCCTTGCCCCCCATCGCATAGACATCGGACAGGGAGTTGGCCGCGGCGATCCGGCCGAACCAGCGCGGGTCGTCGACGATCGGCGGGAAGAAATCGACGGTCTGCACGAGCGCCCGTTCGGCGTCGAGGCGGAACACCCCCGCGTCCTCGAACCCCTCGCTGCCGGCGAGGAGATCAGGATGCGAGATCCTGCCGAGTTTCTGGAGAACCTGCCCGAGGCTCCCCGGAGGCAGCTTGGCGGCTCAACCCGCGCAGGATGCGTAGTCGGTCAGTCGCTTGTTTCGTCCGGGGATTCGCATGGTGGGAGAGCTGGTTCCTGGCCGGCCGCCGCGAGCGGCGACGCCCGGGCAGCAGCCACATGGGTTGCGAGCTCGTCGAGGTCCTCGGCGAGCAGTGTGCGCAGGTCGAGGAGCACCTGCTGCGCGGCGACGCGGGCGAACACCGGCACCTTGGGGCGCGTGCGGAGCGCGGCGCACAAGGGCGCGCCGCCGGGCAGGGCGACCGCGAACGAGGGCAGCGGCCGCGCCGGGTTGCTGCCGCTGCCGGCGAACGACTCGCTCGGCTGGACCGTGCCGCCGACCTGCTTCGCGAGCTGCTCGGCACGTTGGCGCAGCGCCTGTGGGTCCTGGGCCAGCATCGCCAGCGTCGGGATCTCCACGAGCGGTTGCCCGTCGCGGTAGATCCGCAACGTGGCCTCGAGCGCGGCCAGGGTCAGCTTGTCGCAGCGGAAGGCGCGATAGAGCGGGTGGGCCCGCACCTGGGCCACCGCGTCGCGGTCGCCGAGCAGGATCCCGCACTGTGGCCCGCCGAGCAGCTTGTCGCCGGAGAAGCAGACCAGGTGCGCGCCACTCGCCAGGCTCTGCCGGACCCGGGGTTCCTCCTCGAGTCCTGGCAGCGGCGCGTCGAGCAGCAGGCC
>CAZSKV010000389.1:0-2665 GCA_964607495.1 uncultured candidatus Brocadiaceae bacterium | reverse complement strand
GGGTGACGGTGCCCGAGGCGACCTTGCGCCGGCACCTCGGCCTGTGCGTGGACCTGTGCCACCTCGCGGTCGTGCGCGAGGATCCGCTCGCTGCCGCGCGCCTGTGCGCCGAACGCGGGATCGCGGTCGGCAAGATCCAGGTCTCGTCCTGCCTCGAGCTGCGCGATCCGGCTGCGCTCGACGCGCTGCTCGCCTATGACGAGCCGCGCTACCTGCACCAGACCCGCGGCGGCAACGGGCTGCGCGCGCTCGACCTCGCCGAAGTCCGGGCCCGCCGCGCCGAGTTCGCGGCCGCCGGGGTGTTGCGCACGCACTTCCACCTGCCGGTGTTCTTCGACGCCCCTGGTGCGCTCGGTTCGACGCGGGCCGAGCTCGAGCGCGCGCTGCGCGGGTGGCCGCGGCCGCTGCCCCTGCTCGAGGTGGAGACCTACACCTGGAGCGTGCTGCCGGAGTTCGCGCCCGGCCCCGCGGCCTGCATCGCGGGGATCCGGCGCGAGCTCGAGTTCGTCGCGGCGCTGATCTCGAGCTGACATCGGCCGGGGGATCTGCGTATCGTGCGCAGCCCTGACCGTTTCCCCGCCGCTGCATGATCCGAATCCGTGACCTGGAGAAGTCCTACCGCCGTGGCGACGAGTCGGTCGTCGCCTGCGCCGTGGCTGCGCTCGACATCGCCGATGGGAGCAGGTGGCGTTGATCGGGCGTTCGGGCCTCGGCAAGTCGACGCTGATGAACCTGATCGCCGGGATCCTGCTGCCGGATCGCGGGACGATCGAGGTCGCGGGCACGCGGATCGACCAGCTCTCCGAGGCGCAACGTGACCGCTTCCGCGCCCGGCACATCGGCATGGTGTTCCAGACCTTCAACCTCCTGCAGCCGTTCACCGCGCTGGAGAACGTGCTGCTCGGCGCGGTGTTCAGCCAGGGGACCGGACACGGCGTCGAGGCGCAGGCGAAGGAACTCCTGGCGCGCGTCGGGCTCGGCGAACGCATGCACCACCGGCCGAACCAGCTCTCGGTAGGCCAGGCGCAGCGGGTCTCGATCTGCCGCGCGCTGATCCACGACCCGGAGCTGATCCTAGCCGACGAGCCGCTCGGCAACCAGGACAAGACCACCGGGCGCGAAGTCCTCGCGCAGCTGATCGCGCTCGCCCGCGAGAAGAACCGCACGGTACTGATGGTCACCCACGATCCCGAGAGCGCCGCCGCGATGCAGCGCACGCTCGATCTCGCGCAGCTGCGGGCGGCGGCCTCATGAACCTGCTCTCGATCTCCTGGCGCAACCTGCGCGTGCGCGTGCTGTCGACCACGTTGACCACGCTCTCGGTCGCGCTCGGGGCGATGCTGCTCTGCGCGATCTGGCTGATGATCGAGGCCGCCGAGCGGCACTTCCGCGGCGGCCAGCTCGGCTTCCCGGCGGTCGTCGGCCCCAAACAGGGTTCGGCCCTCGAGGTCGTGCTGAACACGGTGTTCAACCGCGGCGTGTCGCCGGGCCTCGTGCCGTTCCGCGTCTACCAGGAACTGCACGACGAAAAGCTCGACTACCGCGGCGGCAAGCTGCGGATGCGCTACGTGATCCCGCAGGCGCGCGGCGACAACTACAAGGGCTACCCGATCATCGGCACGACCGACGAGATGTTCCTGAAGTTCCGGCGCGCGAGCGAGGGGCCGCTCGGGTTCGCGCGCGGCGGACCCTTCGTGTTCTCGCACGAGGATCTGCTCGCGTTCGTGCCGAAGCTGATCGCGCATCTGGCCGAAGCCGGCCAGCACACGCACGAGCACAAGGAGGGCGACCCCGCGCACGAGCACGACGCGGAGGGACACATGGTCGTGCCGCCGGCGCTGCGGCAGGCGGTGCTCGGCGCCGCGGTCGCACGCCGCCTCGGCCTCGATCTCGGCGCCAAGATCGTCGCCACGCACGGGCTCGCCGACGACGCGGGCGCCCATGTGCACGAGGAGTCGACCTGCGAAGTGGTCGGGATCCTCGCGGCGACGCGCACCGCGATCGACGAGGCGATCTTCATCCCACTCGCGACCTTCCTCGCGATCAGCGACCACCAGCAGCTCAAGGAAGGCCAGGCCGCCGACGCAGGCAGCCTCGGGCTGTCGGCGATCATCGTGAACCCTGCCGACCGGCTCGGGCCGAACTACCTGCGCGACGCGTTCCAGCTGCGGCCCGAAGCCCAGGTCGCGTTCACGAACTTCGAGGTCTCGAACCTGCTGCAACTCGTCGGGGACGCGGCGCAGGTGTTGCGCGTGCTCTCCTACTTCGTGCTCGCCGTCGCCGGGCTGGCGATCCTCGTCGCGCTCTACAACACGATGAACGAGCGCCGCCGCGAGATCGCGATCATGCGCTCGCTCGGAGCCCGGCGCGGGCAGATCCTGCGCATCCTGCTGCAGGAGTCCACCCTGGTCTCCCTGGTCGGAGCGGTCCTCGGCATCGCCGCCTGCCACCTGGCCGCCTGGGTGTTCGCCGGGCCGGTCGAGCGGCTGGCGCGGGTCCCGGTCGACCCCCTGCAGTTCTCCCTGGCCGAGTTCTGGCTTATCCTCGGCACCGGTCTGCTCGGTGGGTTCGCCGGTATCCTGCCGGCGATCAAGGGTTCGATGGTCCAGGTGGCCGACAACCTGGGACCGACCTCCTGAGCCCCCGGCCGTAGAACAACCACATG
>CAZSKV010000388.1:0-3900 GCA_964607495.1 uncultured candidatus Brocadiaceae bacterium | reverse complement strand
GGCCCTCGTGCTGGGGCTGGCGGCGCAGGTGCCCGCGCCCGCCCCCGTCGGCGGCAAGCCGGGCCCGGCGAGCCAGCCGACCAACCAGGTTCCCACCGGCGTGACGCAGCAGCCGGCGAGCCGGCCGGGATCGACCGGCAGCCGGAGTTCCGAGGCGAAGACCGCCGACTCCAAGACCCAGGAGCCCAAGACCGACGAGTCCAAGGGCGAGGAGATCAAGCTGCCGGCCTCGGCGAGCCCCGAGGACATCCGCGCGGTCCGTGGCGCCCAGGCGATGCTCGAGGCCGAGGCCAGGCTGCGCGAACTCGTCAAGGGCGGCAAGATCGCGGGCCTCGACAAGATCCTGAGCTTCGAGGAGATCTCGTCCTGGCCCTACCAGGACGGCCTCAAGGGCATGCCGAAGTCGGTGCAGGAACTGGACGGCAAGAAGGTGCTGATGACCGGGTTCATGCTGCCGATCGACGAAGTCGAGAACATCAAGCAGTTCCTGCTCGTGCAGTCGCTGTGGTCGTGCTGCTACGGCCAGCCGCCCGACATCAACGGCATCGTCCGCGTCGTGATGCAGGGCAACAAGCGCACCGACTACCAGTTCGAGCCGATCAAGGTGATCGGGACCTTCAGGGTCAAGGCCACGATCGAAGACGGCTACTGCGTCGACATCTTCCAACTGCACGCCGACACGGTCGAGGTCATCAAGTAGCCAGGTCGCTGGTTCCGACCGCAATCGGCGCGTGCGGCGCGCATTCGTCGCGCCAGGAGACTGCGTCACGGGACTCGTTCGCGCGGAACGCGCGTCTCTTCGCCCATCTTCGTGCGACCGAATCCATGCAACCCACCCAGAGTTGTCGCCGATTCGGCCGCTCGAACCTGGACAAACATCCGCGCCTTGCGCGCGGCGCATCCCGTGACGCAGACTCCTGCGACTCAAGCAGGGTCGCCGATCGCGCCGATGCTGCCATGTGCGGTCGGCTCTCCACTGGCTTCCCTGGCTCTTGTGCGCGGCGTGCGCGGCCCCGTCGGGCGACCTCTTCGCGCCGGCCGAGCGCGAAGTCGGCCGCGGCAACTTCCTGCAGGCCCTGGTGCTGCTCGACCAGGTGCAGCCCTCGCACACGCACTACGCCGAGGCCCGCACGCTCGCGCAGGCGCTCGAGCGCCGGATGCGCGTCAGCCAGGAGCTGCTGGTCCGCGGCCTGAAGCTGCGCTCCGAGTGGCGCGACGAAGAGGCCGTCGCCTGCTTCCACCGTGCGCTGATCGTCTGGCCCGACGTCAGCGGCGCGCGCGAGCTGATCACGGCGACCAGGAACCGCGTGACCGCGCTCTCCGCCGGCGCGCGCGAGCAGACGTTGCCGCAGGTGCTCACCATGGCACGCGAACAGTCCACCCAGGAACCCGCGCGGCCCGAGGGCGAGCAGACGCCGCCGCGCGCACTGCGGCTCGAGGACGTCGGCGACCTGATGGCGCGCGGCGATCTCGAGTCGGCCCTCGACCTGCTCGAAGTCCTGCACGCGCAGCGCCCCGAGGATCCCGAGATCAAGGCCCGGCTGGCCGAGGTGCTGCAGCAGCGCGCGCTGTTGCGCTACGGCCAGGCTTTCCTCGAAGCGGCCGTCACCGACTGGAACCGCGTCGTGACGCTCTCACCGGCCAACGCGCAGGCGCGCGAGTTCCTCGCGGCGGCACGCGCGGAGCTCGAGGATCGCAAGCGGCGCTGAGCGCCGCGCGGCGTCCGCCGGGTCGGACGCAGATGAATGCCAGGGGGGAAACTTCGGGAAAAGGGGAAGAAGGAGAGTCAAGTTTTTACGTCCTCGGCGGACAACCCCCGGCAAGAGTCTCGAGGCTGCAGTTCCACCATCGGGATCGCTCCTGACGGTTCCCTGCTGGTCTCCGGTTGAATCCGAGGCAGCAACGGTCGTCGCCGAGCTCTCCGCCAGGCGACAGAAGAGTGTTAATCCGCGTTTCGCGGTGAGTCAAGCTCGGCGCGCGGAAGTTCCGGAGATCGAACGCAGGCGCAGACCGACGTTCTCTACCGTGCACGTGAAGCCTGGGGGGATCCAGGTCGCGCCGCTGAGTTCCTCGACGACCGCCGGGCCGTCGCAGCGTGCGCCCGCGGCCAGAGCCTCGCGGCGGAACACCGGCCAGGCTGGACCGCCGCACAGGCCTTGCCGACGCGAGACCGGGATCGGGCGCCCGGCCCGGGTCCGCGGCAGGCCCGCGGCCGGCCATGCGCGTTCGGGTCCGGCGGCGATCGCGCGCACCTCGACGATCTCGAGCGGAGACTCGGCGGTGAACCCGAAGCGAGACGCGTGCAGCCGCGCGAAGGCGGCGTCCAAACCATTCCTGAACGGCAACCGCAGGCCCGGTCCCTGGCCGGCATAGCGCACGAGCACGTCGACGCGCGCGCTCGCCCCCGGCACTGCGACCGCGGCCACGGCGTCCCGCGCGAGTTCCTGCGCAATGCGGCGCAAGCGCGGCATGCCGATCGCCGCGAGCGGCCGCAACAGCGGCAGCGAGCGCTCGCTGGCTTCCGCGGCCAGGGCGAGGCCGATCGCCGAGAACGCTCCCGGATGCGGCGGCACGAGCACACAGGGCATGCCGAGGCGGCGGGCGAGGCTCGCAGCATGCAGCCCACCCGCGCCGCCGAATGCGACCAGCGGCACCTGCGCCGGATCGATCGCGCGTTCGGCGGTGATCACGAGCAGCGCGCGCTGCATGGTGACGTCGGCCACTTCGAGGATTCCGCGCGCCGTTCGGAGCGCCGAGATGCCGAGACGCCGCGCAAGGCGCGTGATCGCCGCCAGCGCGAGTCCGGGCTCGACGGGATAGCCGCCCTGGAGCAGGGTCTGCGCGCCGAGATGGCCGAGCACCATGTGCGCGTCCGTGATCGTGGGTTCGCTGCCCTTGCCGTAGCACGCGGGACCTGGATCGGCGCCGGCACTCGCCGGGCCAACGCGCAACGCGCCGCCGCGGTCGACCGTCGCGATCGAGCCGCCGCCGCAGCCCACCGTGTGCACTTCGAGCGTCGGCAGCGCGAGCGGGAGACCCGCGATGCTGCCGCGGTCGGCCGCCAGCGTGTCCGCGCCGACCAGGCTGACGTCGGTCGAGGTCCCGCCCATGTCGAACCCGGCCACCTGCGGCACGCGCAGGCGCCGGCACAGCGCGCGCGTGGCGACGACGCCGCCGGCCGGACCCGAGAAGATCGCGCGCGCGGGCTCGCGCTGCGCTTCGCCGAGTTCCTGGATGCCGCCACTGCTGCGCAGCAGGCGCAACCTGCCGGGCCGGATCGCGGTCGCGAGCCGGCGCAGGTAGCCGCCGACCAGCGGCACGATCGCGGCGTTCAGGATCGCGGTCGAGAAGCGCTCGAACTCGCCGAGCGCCGGCCAGAGCGCGGCGCTGCAGGTGATCGGCACGCCGAGCGGACGCAGCGCCGCGGCGATCCGCCGTTCGTCCCTGGGATGGGCGTAGGCGTGCAGCAGGCCGATCGCGACCGCTTCGACCCTGGCGCGGCGCAGGCGCGCGAGCAGGCGCGCGAGCTCGGCGTCGTCGGGCCGCGCGGCTTCGCGGCCATCCGCATGGCGGCGCGCGCCGACCCCAAAGCGCAGCTCGCGCGGCACCGGCAGCTGCGGCTTCGTCGGGTCCAGGGCGTAGAGCCGGTCGCGCGCCTGCCGTCCGATCTCGATCAGATCCTCGAAGCCGGCGTTCGTCACGAAAGCGGTGCGGGCCGTGCGCCCGGTCAACACGGCATTCAAACCGACCGTGTTGCCGTGCACGACGTCGACGCGCCGTCCGGCGCGCACCGCGCCGATCCCCTGCAGGACCGCCACGCCGGGATCGGTGGGGGTCGAGGCGAGCTTGTGCACGCGGAGCCTGTCCGCCTCGAGCGCAGCGAGATCGGTGAACGTGCCG
>CAZSKV010000387.1:0-7150 GCA_964607495.1 uncultured candidatus Brocadiaceae bacterium | reverse complement strand
CCCCCTCGGGAGGGCCCAGACGGCCCCCGGCCTGCTCGGGTTGACGCGGACGACGCCGGTCCTGCTCTGGCAGGACCCGGCGGCCTGTACGACCCAGCGCTGTCTGCCCGCCATGCCGAACGCCGCGGGCGTGCCGGCCTTCGTCGGCGGCACCGCTTGGGATCCGACCCGAAGCGCGGTGTGGGTCACGAACGGCAAGCAGCTCGGACTCTTCGCGGCGGCGACCTGCACGACGCTGTGCCCACCCTTCGCGTTGCCGTTGCCGGACCCGGCCACGGGCCTGGCGTTCCTGCGCAGTCGCGGCCTGCTGCTCGTCAGCGATGCGCAGAACTGGCTCACGGTCTGCAAGCCAGCTTGCGGCACGCTGACCGTGCAGAACCAGTGTCAGGCATTCAGTCCCGGGGCCAACCAGTACGTGATCGGCGGCCTGGCGGTGAGCGAGGTCAGGGACCTGGTGTTCTATGCGGCCTCGAACTGGCTGCCGACCGTGCCCCCCGCTCCGACGCTCTACGTGGCCAAGACCGCGACTCCGTGCCAGTTCTTCTGCAAGATCCCGATCCCGGCATGCGCCACGGCGAGTCTCGGTCCGATCTCCGGCGCGGCCTACGACGAGTGCGGCGATCTGGTCTGGGTCACGGATGGGCAGGTCGCCGTGGCACTGCGCTGCAACCTCACGACGTGCACGGCCCAGGTCGCGGCCTGCTGCCGACTGCCCACCGCCGCCGAACCATGGATCGGCCTGTGCATGCAGCCGAGCCCGCCGGTCAGTTCCGGCCAGTCGTGCACGGCGCCGGCCTGTCCGAGCTGCCCCGCACTGCGGCACGGGCTGCTCGGCGATCCCGTGCTCGGCAATCCGTCGTTCGCGCTGCATCTGGCCGGGGCGCCGGCCAACGCCCAGGCGTTCGTGGTGCTCAACATCGGCCGCTGCGGCGGCGGCCTGACCCTGCCGCCGTTCTGCGGTCCGCTGCTCGTGCCCCTGCAACCCTCGCCGCTGCTGCTCGGGGGCTTTCCGACCGGGGGTAGCATCGCCTGCACCGGCACGGCGGTGGCCGGCCTGCCGATCCCGCCCAATCCGGCCTTCTGCGGTGCCGTGCTCTCGAGCCAGTACCTGGCCCTGTGCCCCGCTGCAGCGGGGTTCGGCACGGCCGTCAGCAACTGCCTGAGCTGGACGATCGAATAGCTGCGCGAGCGCGCGGGCTCCGTAACATGCACCGGCTACGCCCCACGGGCTGAACTCCGAAGCATGCGCATCACCTCCCGAGTGCTCTTCTCCCTCCTGCTGGCGCTCCCGGCTCTGCCGCAACCGGCGCGCGCGCAGCAGACCCAGCCAGCCAGGTCCAACAAGTTCGACCCGAACAAGCTCGAGAAGGAGGACAAGGAACTCGCGGGCCGGTGTGCCTCGGTGCTGATGCGCTTCGGCGACTTCTGCAAGGCGCAGAAGGTCGGTCCGCGCGCCAAGGAGTCCTACGACCGCATTCTGAACTGGTACGACCCGGGCCACGCCGGGGCCCGCAACGCGCTCGGGCACAAGAAGACCAAGGAAGGCTGGCAGGAACCGAAGCCCGCGCTGCTGTGGAAGGACAAGGCCAAGGACGAGGATCGTTTCAAGGTGCAGGGCGAGTGGATCTCGGCCAGCAAGCAGCTCGCGAATCTGCACCGCGAGCGCGGCCTCAAGCTGATCAAGGAGAACAGCGACAACCCGGCCCTCGGCGTCTACCACCTGCGCTGCGCAGTCTCCTACAACCCGTTCGACAAGGAGGCCAACCTCGCGCTCGGCCACGCGGAGTGGCAGTCACCCGACGGCAAGACCTACTACGGGACGGCCGAGGACATCGCGTTCATGCAGAAGATGCGCGAGGTCGAGACCTTCGGGCTGATGCTCGCGAAGAAGGACTACCCGGTCGAGCCGGTCGCGGAACTGCCCGACGAGTTCAAGGCCCTCGAGCTCGAGATGCACGGCGCGAAGTCGAAGCACTTCACGGTGTTCACGCGCGGCACGCAGGAGAACGCCGACAACATCGCCAAGTGGGGCGAGCGCGCGCTCGACTTCCTCGAGTTCATCCTCGGCGAGAAGACGGCGAAACAGCTGCGCATCCGCGAACGCCAGTCCGCCTACCTGTTCCGCGGCTTCCTGTGGACCGAGGCCGAGCGCAAGCTCTTCATCGAGAAGAACCCGCAGCTGTTCGAGAACAAGCAGGCCCGCGAAGCGGCCAGGATGTTCAACAACGTGCTCTGGGGCAAGAACGGCCGCGGCTGCGCGCTGAACCGGGAACTCACACCGGCTGGCATGCACGACAGCATCGTCAGCGAGGTCGTCAACCTGGCGCTGGCGGGTCTCTCCGACGTCGTGGTCGAAGGCGTGATGCACGCGACGACCTGGTACCTGCTCTCGACCGCGATGACCCGGCACGGCGCACTGCCCGACAAGAGCGAGACCGTCTCCGGCGACGACATCGTGCTGCCGCCGTCGACGAGCTGGTGGCTGCGCGAGATGCGCGATCAGGCGCAGGGCTCGGCCGACTTCCCGATCAACCAGCTGCCGCGCCAGAAGCTCTCGAAGTACCCGAACAACGCGCGCATGAAGGCGTGGAGCTTCTTCACCTGGGCGATCGCGCGCCATCCCGAGAAGTGGTTCACGTTCGTGCGCAACCTGCCGCCCGACAAGCTGCCCTTCCCCGAAGAGGTCGACACGATCGGCGAGAAGGCGCTGGGCAAGCCGCTCTCCGAGGTCGAGACCGACTGGCGCGAGTGGGCAGCCGGCCGCGGGGCCTGTGCCGCGGCGACCGGCTACGGCCCGCCGCTGATCCCCGAGAAACCGAACGCGGCCGAGATCGCCGGGCTCAAGCGGATCAACGAGCTGCGCGCCGCCGCCGGCCTGCCGCCGTGCGAGATCGACGCCGAGTCGTCGCTGGCCTGCGAGGCGCACGCGCACTTCCTGAACCTGCACGGCGAGAAGTTCCGCAAGTGGCCGGAGGCGCACGAAGAGGACCCGGCGCTCGAGGGGTTCACGCCGCGTGGCATGCGCGCCGGTCTCAACTCCGTGATCGTGTTCGGGGAGACCGACGCGGCGGACTCGATCGACGGCTGGATCGGCACCTTCTACCACCGCCTGCCGCTGCTCGAGCCGAACACGCGCCGGATCGGCTTCGCGGTGGAGGGCGACATCATCGTGCTCGACATGGGCTCGCTGCAGGACCCCTTCGACGACAAGACGATGCCGAAGTACGTGATGTGGCCGTTCAAGGACCAGAAGAACGTGCCGATCCACTTCTTCGGCAACGAGTTCCCGAACCCCGTCGAGGAGGCGGCGCCGAAGGACAAGCAGCGCAACCCCGACCTCGGCTATCCGATCTCGCTGCAGATCGCGAACCACATCGCCAGCCAGCTCAAGGACGGCTCGATCCTCGTCTACGAGGTGAAGAAGAAGGGCGGCAGCAAGACCGAGATCGACGCGCCCTGCTACTTCCACACGATCGAGAAGCCGATGCTCAAGCGCATGGAGATCAAGACCTGCGTGTGCGCGATCCCGAAGGAGCATCTGCAGCCGCGCACGACCTACCTCGTGCGCGTGACGCTGAACTTCGAGGCCGGTGACGAGAAGCACGAGTGGCGGTTCACGACCGGAGACCGCTGAGCGCTGCCGCCGGTCGCAAGGCGCGCGCGTCACGACGGGCGGCGCGCAGCGCCGGAGAGCCCCTTGCATCGCTGCAAGGCCTCCCCAGAATGCTCGGCCGTTTCTTCCTACCGACCCCCTGGAGAACTGCAAGATGTCGCGACGTGTCGATGAGATCCTGAGCTGGTACGAATCCGACAACCCGGGCGTGCTCGCGAACCTGCGCCGCCTGATGGAGACCGGGGCGCTGGCCGGCACCGGCAAGTTCGTGATCCTGCCGGTCGACCAGGGTTTCGAGCACGGTCCGGCGCGTTCGTTCGCGAAGAACCCGGCTGGCTACGACCCGCGCTACCACTTCGAGCTCGCGCTCGAGGCCGGCTGCAACGCCTACGCCGCGCCACTCGGCTTCCTCGAAGCCGGGGCCCGCACGTACGCGGGGCGCATCCCGCTGATCCTGAAGCTCAACAACAGCGACTCGCTCTTCGGTGGCGACAATCCGAAGTCGGCCGTCACCGGCTCGGTGCGTGATGCGCTGCGCCTGGGCTGTGCGGCGATCGGGTTCACGATCTACCCCGGCAGCTCGCAGCGCAACGAGATGTACCAGGAGCTGCGTGCGCTCAGCGAGGAGGCGAAGGCCCACGGGCTCGCGGTCGTCGTCTGGAGCTACCCGCGCGGTGCCGGGCTGTCGAAGAAGGGCGAGACCGCGATCGACGTCGTGGCCTACGCGGCGCAGATCGCGGCCCAGCTCGGCGCGCACGTGATCAAGGTCAAGCCGCCCACGCCCGAGCTCGAACAGGAGGCGGCGAAGAAGGTCTACGAGGCCGAGAAGATCCCGATCGGGACCCTGGCCGAGCGCATCAAGCACGTCGTGCAGTCGGCGTTCGGCGGCCGGCGCATCGTGATCTTCTCCGGGGGCGAGGCGAAGGAAGAGAGCGCGATCCTGGACGAGATCAAGGCGATCCACCAGGGTGGCGGCTTCGGCTCGATCATCGGCCGCAACAGCTTCCAGCGGCCGAAGGACAAGGGCGTCGATCTGCTGAAGAAGGTCATCGCGGTCTACCGCGGCTGAGGTCTGCGGCCGGAGCCTCAGGCTGGCTCTTTGGGCGAGCGGCCGCCGGGCAGGCACAGGCACAGCCAACCGAGCAGCTGCACGACGCCGCCGATCGGGGTCAGCCAGGCCAGCGGTCGCCAGCCGGTCAGCACCAGCAGGTAGAGGCTGCCGGAGAACAGGATCGTGCCGAGCAGCAGCAGCTGCGCGGCCGTGCCGGCCCGCCGCGTCAGGTGCGCGATCGCCGCGCAGAGACCGATCGCGAGCGTGTGGAAGCACTGGTAGCGCACCGCGGTCTCCCAGGTCGCGAGATCCTTGGGCAGCAGCCGGGTCTCGAGGGCGTGGGCGCCGAACGCGCCGAGCGCGACCGCGAGGAACCCCAGCAGCGCGGCACTGCGGAACATGGTCGAAGGTTGCATCAGGCGAGGTCTCCGAACACGGGGGTCAGCGCGGCCACGGCCTTGGCGTAGGCCTGCCGGCGCAGTGCATAGATGCCAAGCCACTCCGGCTCGGGCGCGAGGACGTGCAGGCGGCGCTCGAGATCGAGTTCGCGCGCGCAACGCTCGAGCGTGAGCCCTGGTTCGCGTTGCCGGCGCTGCGTCCAGCAGGCATGGATCGCGGCCCCGAGCGCGGCGGCGTCGGCGCTGATGCCGGTCACCACCGGGCGGCCGAGCACCGCCGCGCAAATCTGCTGCCAGGTCCGGCTCTGCGAGCCGCCGCCGGTCAGGCGCACCTCGTGCACGGCGAGGCCGAGCGCCTGCAGGCGGTCGAAGAGGCGGGCGAGCGCAAACGTCGCGCCCTCGACCGCGGCGCGCGCGAGGGCCGGAGGGCGCGCGTTCTGCGGTGTGAGGCCGAGGAATGCCCCTCGGGCCAGCGGCAGGTCCGGACTGCGCTCCCCGGTGAAGAACGGCAGGCAAAGCACGCCTTCGGCTCCCGGCGGCGTCGCCGCGATCAGGCTCTCGAACTCCGCCAGATCCAGGCCGAAGAGCTTGCGCGCGACTTCGCTCGACACGGTGGCGTTCATCGTGCAGCCCAGAGGCAGCCAACGGCCGCTGGCGTCGCAGAAGGCCGCGATCTCGCCCTGTGGATCACAGACCGGTTGGTCGGCGCAGGCGAACACCGTCCCCGAGGTGCCGAGGCTGAGCACGGCGATGCCGGGGCGCACGGCCCCCGCACCGATCGCTGCCATCATGTTGTCGCCGCTGCCGTGCGAGACGAGGACTCCCGCGGCGAGCCCGAGTTCTGCCGCCGCAGCCGGCGTGAGCCTGCCCGCCGGCTCGCCGGGCGCCCGCAGCGGCGGCAGCATGCGCGCGAGCCCCGGCGCCACCGCCGCGCAGACGGCCTCGGCGAAGCAGCGCTGGCGCACGTCGAAGAGTGCCGTGCCGGAGGCGTCCCCGGCCTCGCAGCAGAGCTCGCCGGTCAGGTACAGGTTCAGGTAGTCGTGGGGCAGCAGCACGTGCGCGAGACGCGCGAAGTGGCGTGGCTCCTGCTCGACGAGCCAGCGGATCTTGCCGGCCGTGAATCCCGGGGCGATCTGGTTGCCCAGGCGCTCGAAGAGCCGCTGCCGGCCGCCGAGCTCCTTGGTCAGTGCGGCGCATTGCGGCGCCGAACTCACGTCGTTCCAGAGCTTTGCCGGCCGGATGACCTGGCGCGCCTGGTCGAGCGGCACGAAGCCATGCTGCTGGCCGGAGACCCCGAGCGCGGTCACCCGCTCCTTCGCCCCCGGGATCTTCGCCAGGACCGCGGGCACGGCGACGCGCAGCGCCGCGAGCCACCCGGCCGGATCCTGCTCGGAGTGGCCGGCGGCCAGACCGGGCAGCATCCGCAGCGGAGCGGCGGCGTCTGCGAGCACGCCGCGCTGCGGATCGAGCAGCACGGCCTTGAGGCTCTGCGTGCCGAGGTCGATGCCGAGGTAGAGCGTCATGCGGGCATCATGCGGCTATCCTCGGCGCCGTGAAGAGCCTGCTGCAGCGGTTCCATGGCCCCTGCCTGCTACTCGGCCTCGCCGCCGCGGGCCTGGGGTTGCCGGCCCAGGAATCGCGTCCCGCGCTGCGCCGCGACCAGGCCGACGGACTCCCGATCGTGCACCTCTATGGGGACGCGCGCACGCGGGGGGAGGCCCTAGGCCGCGCGCTCGCGGACGAGGTCGTCGCCGTGGTGCGCGCCGAGTTCCGCGAGCGCTTCGCAGCGCGCGAAGCGCTGTTCGCCCAGATGCGGCATCGGATCGAGCCGATGATTGCGTTCCCGGCCGAGCAGCGGCAGGAGATCGAAGGCCTGTACGCGGGCCTCGTCACCAGCGGCCGGGATCTGCGCCTGCCGGAATTCGAGCGCGACCTCGATCTGGCGGACCTGCTGCTCGCGAACGCCCTCGACGTGTTCGCCGGCATGGGCTGCTCCGGGTTCACGGTGTGCGGCGACCGTGTCGCCGGCGGGGGGGTGCTGACGGGCCGCAACTTCGACTGGTTCTACACCGGGCCGCACCTCGTCGA
>CAZSKV010000386.1:0-3778 GCA_964607495.1 uncultured candidatus Brocadiaceae bacterium | reverse complement strand
GAACGTCATGCCGAACGACAAGACAGGACAGAAGAAAACGAAGGTTTCTTCACTCTTCTACCCGAATCCGGCGGACCTGGGTGCGATCCGGATCTTCGACATGACGTCGGGCACGGGCACGCTCACGAACCCCACGTTGAGGCTCGGGGAACTGGGCAACCTGAACCTGCTGACCGACGAGGGCGAGACCGTGGCCATGCCGCCGATCCCCGCCTCCGTCGGGGATCCCGAACCAGTCCTGGCGCTCGCTTCGACCGCGACCGGCGCCCTGCTCTCGCACTTCCTGGTGATGGCCGGCGACCACATCCTGGCGCTGGACACCGGCGGCAACTGCGTCGGCTACAAACGCGTCATCGACGCGGGCGGCATCTTCTGGCCAGGGCTCGGGATGTCGGCGATCGTGACCGGCGACTTCGATCCAGCCGTGAACGGGGACGAAGTCGTCGTGTCGACCTGTGCGGGCCGGATGCTGCTGTTCCGGATGTCGGAGTTGTTGACGGGTGCCGTGGACACGACGCTCCGGCTGACCTTCGGCAGCGCGACCACGCAGCAGCCGCAGGCGTTCACGGCTGCGGGCACCGGGATCACCTACACGCATCGGATGAACACGATGCTGTCGGCGACCTGGGCGCTGCAGCCATCGGCAGGCGGCGTGCTGCAGGCGATCGATCAGGCCGGGGCTTGGTGGACGGTCGATGCGCAGACCGGGGCGCCGATCTTCCAGCGGCAGGTGGCGGTGCTGGGGAGGGAGATGATTGGGTTGGCGTACGACGGGGGGATGGTGCTGCCACCTTGGCCAGGGATGGGCGGAGGGAATCAGCACACCGCTTGGACGATCGCCGCCAACCCAGGCAGCTCGGACACCGGACTCATGGCGACAACGCCCTATGTGATCAAGAACACCGCGACCGACATCTGGGCCTTGGCGACGGGCAACCAGGGCGATCCTGCGCCTTACCTCACCTCGATTGCGGCGAAGCACTGGGTGATGCCCTTCGGAGGAGCGCTCTGGTTCCATCCCAGCAACGGCACCCGGCTCGCCGCATGGTGGTCAGATCGTGAGTACCCGAACCTCGTACAAGGGTTGAAGTACGACGCTGCGTTCACACCACCCCCGACTGGGCTCACTCAGCACTGGAACACTTCCAACTTCAATGCAACCGGCCAGCGACCCACGAGCTGGATCTCGCTGCGCGCAGAAGGCTACACCGCTGTCGGCCGCGCGCAGGCCATCGCCATCGGTGCCCTGACCAGCGATCCGGCGAAGCCCTACGTCGTCGTCGCCACATACGGCGGCCGGGTCGTCGTCATCGATGGAGACAACGGCACGCTGCTCACGCAGTCGGAGGATTTCGGGGTCGGCGGCTGTGCCCTCGCACTCGCGGACCTGGATGGGGTTCCGGGCCAGGAGATCGTGGTGGCGCCGCTGTACTCCCCAGTGGACCAGAACGCGAACCTCATGCAGTGCCGCATTACGGTCCTCAAGTTCGCTGGCAACCTGAACCTCGTCGCGAACCCTGTCCCCCTCGGCTCGTCTGCCAACGCGAATGCGCCGGGGGTCGGCGCGTGCGGCATCGCGATCGCGGACCTGGATGCAGGCTATCCGGGCAAGGAGATCCTTGTCGGCACTCTGAACGGTGAGCTGCTGGTGTTCTCGCAGACGCAGGGCGTGATCAACTCCCAGCCGATCTTCCGCACGGTCCTCGACGGCTCGGTGGGTGCATTCAACTCGATCGTCGTGCAGGACCTGTACCCCGTCGACGGGAAGCCGGAAGTCTACGTCGTCACGTCGCGTGGCATCATCAAGTTCACTCTGCCTTGACTCGTTATCTCGTCCACGGAGGCTCACAATGAAGTATCACTTTCTTGCGGCACTCATGCTGATGGCGATGCAGGTGCCAGGGCAGCGGTACTGGATCGTCGATAGCGTGAACCCGGTCGGAGCCGACTTCACCGATCTGCCGCCCGCAGTCGCGGCCGCGGCCCATGGGGACACGATCCTCATCAGGGCTGGCGCCTTGTCTGGCACAGACATCGACAAGGGCGTGAAAATCACGAGACTGGATCCCGTACAGGGATTGGGGATCCGAGGAACTCTGAGGATCCGCAGCATCCCTCCTGGTTACACGTGTGCGCTGCTCGGAATCCTCCATTTGCATCCGGAGCCACGCACGACGATCGAGATCTACGACAACCAGGGCAGTGTCGTACTCGATCGCATGACCGCCGATGTACGGCGGATCAGCAATTCCGCGCACGTCATGATCAGGGTCGGGACCTCTAACGCCATCGAGATCACAAATAGCAACGTCGTACTGCAGGATTCCTGGGTCACCGGCAATCGCCCTGCTGGCCTCCCGATGGCGATCAAGCTGACCAACTCGAGACTGACCATCAACGAAAGCGTGGTCTGGGGCTCCGACGCCAACTGGACGCCCTACCCGCTCTGCCAGGTCATCGACCCTCCAGCCCCGGGGATCGTTGCGGTGGCGAGCAACGTCTATGTGACCGGCACCGCAAGCCCATTCGGAGGCTATCTCCGCGACCTGGTCACAGGCTGCGGATTCAACGAGCAGGCTCCCGGGTTCGTGACGACCGGAGGGACCATCACGGTCGACTCCAAGACGATTCCACCAATCGTCACCGGAACGGCTACGGTCCGCATTCGGTACTTCCCGGCACTGAACCTGGAGGAGTTTCCGAACACCGGCGAACGGGCTCTCACACTGACAACCCCTGGCCCGCCTGCGAGCTTCGTGGCTGTGCTCGCGAGCGTACCGATGCCACCCGTGGACACCGGCATCGGCCTCCTCTGGATCGACCCGGCGTATCTGCTGACCCTCGCCGTTGGTCAGATCGGTACGAGCGGCAAGTACAGCCTAGCAACGACGCTCGGTCCGAACATCCCACCGGGATTCCCGGTGATGTTCCAGTCCGTGGTCCTCACGCCGAAGCCGGAGATCGTCCTGTCCTCCCCGACCGTGCGCATGGCGCTCGGAACGGGCAAGAAGCCATAGAAGTCGCTTCACGAAGCCCTCGAGGCCGTCGCGCGCCAGGATCGCCAACTCGTCCCCCGCGAGGACTCCATTGGATCGACCGATCCGATGGCGCGCTCGCGGTGCCCGACCTCGGCGCTCCGGGCACACGACACCCACGAGGCATTTGCGGAACCACTCTTGGCCGCCAGGGTGCAACCTCCTGACCGACGCTGGCGAAGCCGTGGTCTCGTCTCCGGCCCCCCTACGTCGGCGCACAGCCTTTGCATGGCCAAGCATGCGCTTGCGCATGGGATCCAGGGTAGCTGTTGCATGCGCCCCATCCTGCGCGCGCCCCTGAGCGGCACAGTTGTTGGTGACGCGTTGCCCGCGTTGGCTGCCGCGAACCTCAGCGCCGCCGCGAGCGTCGCCCGCTACGAGTAGACGAGGCCCCTGACGACGTTGGCGATGGCCTGCCTGGCGTCAGCTTGACGCTGCGCTGCGTTGGCAGCCGCTTTCCAGTTGGCGGGCAGCAAGTCGCGAATGCGGGCCGAGCCGCCGGGCTCGGAGATCCGCACGAGCACGTCGCGGAAGTAGTCGATCGGGTTGACGCGGTGCTCGCGGCAGGTCTGCATCAAGCTCATCAGCGCGGCGGCGGGCCGTGATGTTGCCCCGAAAAAGTGGACACCCAACTCGGAGTCGCGAGGCTCCGGAAGGATGATGATCCGATGGGTAGTTCCCGCAGGAAGCACAGCCGCGAGTTCAAGCTCGAGGCTGTGAAGCAGGTCGTCGAGAAGGGGCGT
>CAZSKV010000385.1:0-1962 GCA_964607495.1 uncultured candidatus Brocadiaceae bacterium | reverse complement strand
CGCGTGCCTCGCGCTGGTCGACGATCCTGGTGCCCAGCTCTCCCGCAAACACCGCCACGGCCGCGGTCAGCAGCAGCGCCAACGTCATCAGCTCGAAGAGGACGCGCAGCGGCCGGCCCGGCTCCTCGCGCACGCGCGGCGGCCTCGAGCCGTACAGGCCCGAAGACTCGCGTACGGGCGTCTCGTGAAGTCGCGGACTCTGGCCTCGCATTCTGTGCTCCCCTCGTTTCTCCCGGGCGCGAGTGTACTGCCCTGCGGCAGCTGCGGCCGGCACCGCCTGCCTGGCGCGGGCCATGCCGGCCCGAGCCGGCGATGCGAGCGGGATCTCGCGGGATCTCAGCGCGGGACTTTCAGCTCGACCGTGCCAGCCACCGCCAACGCCGGCCACGTGCTCGCGCCCGCGTGCACCTCGAGCACACACGCTTCGCGCAGCGGCACGACGAACGCCTCCTGCCCGGCCGGGATCAGCAGGTGGCGCGTGGTCCGCCCGCGCTCGACGATGCGCACGTGCAGCAGCTGCGCCGCATCCGGCCGCACGAAGCGCAGCTCCGGCTCGCCGGTCGCGAGCTCGGGGAGCACGAGGTCGTGCACGAGGGCATCGGCGGCGCGGGCGACGAGCACTTCGTGCGCATAGCGCCCGGGCGCGCTCGCGCGCACGGAGGTTCCGGCCCGCGAGTCGGCGGGGCGGCCGATCCGGTAACTGCCATCGGCGTCGGAACGGCACGTGACCCGTCCGGAATGCTGCGCGGCATCCGGCAGCAACCAGCGTGGATCCACGGTCGGTGCCTCCTCGCCCGCGGGCTGCGCGGTCACGCAGACCCCGGCGAGCGGGCGGCCCTGCGCATCCACGACCTTGCCCCGTAGCTCGGCGAGGGCCCCGGCCTGCACCACGAGCGTGGTTTCCTGATCGTGCAAGCGGACCGGTGCCGAGACCCGGCTCTCGAGCCACGGATGGGCGATCAGGGCCCGCACGCTGGCGCCGGCCGGCAGGTGTTCGATCCGCACGGAACCATCGGCCCCGATCCGGTGCCCACCGGACAGACCCTGGCGCCAGAACGGGAAATGCAACCAGCGGGTGTCGGGATCGCCGCCACCGGGGAGCACGTAGACGGCCGGCGGCGGCCCGTCGACCACGGGCGCGGCAAGGCGCACGCGCAGGCTCACACCCGCGTCGAGGCGCACGCGCAGCGGCTCGCCGGCCACCGGGCGCAACTCGAGAACGCGCTGCACCTCGGCGTGGCCGCTGGCACGCACGACGAGCGGCACGCCGGCACCACCGACCACGCGCGCGAAGCGCCACTCCCCCGCGGCGTCGGTCTCGGTCTGCTGGCCATCGAGCCAGACCTGCGCGCCAGCCAGCGGGGCGCCAGCCGCATCCTCGACGGTCCCGCGGCAAGGGACTTCGCTGCCGAGCTCGACCACGAGCGCCTCGCCGGCCTCGGGCAGGGCAGAGACGATCCGATACACGCTCTCGCCGGCCGGGTTGGTCAGCCGCAGCAGGTGCCGTCCGGCCGCACGCGCAACCGGCTCGACCTGCATCGGCACCAGGGCTCCGGCACGCAGCACGCGGACTTCGGGCTCGGCGCGCAACGAGCGCGCGAGCCGGGCGCGCGGCCGCAGGTGCAGCACGAGTTCGGCCCCGGAAGTGCTGCCCGGCGCGGGGCTCACCTCCGGCTCGCGTTCCGTGGCCAGCGGCGACGCGGCCGCGTCCGGATGGCTGAACTCGCTGCCGGCCGCGGCGACCGGGCCGAACGCGAGGTAGGCGGCAAAGCCCGCGAGCGCGAGGGCGAGCAGCAGCAGGGGCAGCGGCGACTTGGGGTTCGGCATCCGGGGAGGGGCGCAAGAAAGATAGCCCGCGACCCATCCCATGGTCACAGGCCCGCTCGCATCGCCCGATGCCGTGCACCCGCGCGCGACATTCGGGCGCCGCGAACTACGCTTCCACCCCACCCTGATGCCCCC
>CAZSKV010000384.1:0-1674 GCA_964607495.1 uncultured candidatus Brocadiaceae bacterium | reverse complement strand
CGCGAGCGAGATCGCGGCCCGCGTGCCGGGAGCCGTGGTCCTGCACGGCAGCGGAACCGATGTCACGCTGCTGCGCGAGGAGCATGTCGGCGACGCCGACGCCTTCCTCGGCCTCTCCGATCAGGACGAGACCAACCTGATGAGTTGCCAGCTCGCGCGCAGCCTCGACGTCGGGCGGACGGTGGCCCTGGTGCACAAACCCGACTACGTCTCGATCTACCAGACGCTCGGGATCGACATCGCGGTGTCGCCGCGGCTGCTCTGCGCGAACCGCATCCTGTCGTTCGTGCGCAGCGGCAGTGTGAGCACGATCGCGACGATCGCCGAAGGCAAGGCCGAGGTGCTCGAGATCGAAGTGAAGCCGAGCTCGCGGATCGTCGGCAAGACGCTGGCCAAGGCCCACTTCCCCAAGGGCGCGGTCGTCGGTGCGATCGCGCGCGAGAGCGGCGAGATCGTGATCCCACGCGGAGAGGACTCGTTCGCGGCGCTCGACAACCTCGTGATCTTCGCGTTGCGCGAGGTCGTGAACGAGGTCATCGATCTCGCCGGGGCGGCAATCAGCGAGAGCGAGGCCTGAGCCCCTCAGGTGCGCTTGCGCACCGAGATGTCGTCCGGACGGTGCCGGACTTCGCTGCGCGGCGGCCAGGGCTGCGGCTGCGCGAGGCCCTGGCGCAACGCGTCGCTGCCCGAGAACGCGAGGTAGCGCTGGGTGTTGCCGGCCGCCTCGAGCTCGACCGCGCCAGCGACCAGGCCGACGAGGAGCAGGCGTTCGCTCTCCGGCTCGACGGCGAAGATCCCCGCCCCCGGGGGCACAGGCCGGCCGGGCCAGACCAGCAGATCCCCGGCGATGCCGTCGCCGGCTGCGAGTTGGACCGGCACCCGCACCACCTCGGTCATGCCGTGGATCAGGATCACGAGCTGGTCGGCTCCCGTGGGTTCGCGGCCCAGGAGCGCCGCCTGCTGCTGCGCGAGGTCCACGTCCGCGCGGCAGAGCACACTGCCGAAGCGCGTGATCTCGCCATCGTCGACCATCGGCGTGTCGCCGAGGAAGTAGTGCACGCGGCAGGGTCCGCTCTGCGCGGTCCGCCCCAGGAACAGGATGCCTTCGCTGGTCGCCACACCCTGCTCGTGACCAGCGCGGGTCTCGATCGTCACGACCGGGCGGGAGAAGTCCGGCCGGCGCACCCCCGAGAACAGATGCGCCGTGCAGGCCGGGAGCAGCAGCAGGACGGCCGCCGGCAGCAGCCGGCAACCGGCCACACGGGTCACTTCAGGAACTCCTTGACCCACTTGATCCAGGCAGCCTCGAGCTTGTCCCAGTCGACGTCCTTGAACGCGGCTTCGACCGCCTTCTTCTGGTCGCCGGTCTCGAGCATCGTGTCACGGTAGATGTCGAGCACCTGGCCCCACCGCGGATCGAACTCGTTCCCCATCGCCTTGCCGCGCCGGAAGAAGTCGATCATCGAGTAGCCCTGCGCGTAGTAGTCCGAGGCCCGGCCGCCGTAGAAGCGGTCCTTGTTCCAGGTCACGATCTCGCGCAGCGGCACGTGCTTGTTGGTGTTGACGCTGACCTTGATGTCCGCCTTGCGCATCTTGGAGGCGAAGTAGGACCACTTGCCGTTGTTCCAGACATAGGAACCGAAGTAGTCCCCGGTGCCCTCGTCGAACCAGCGG
>CAZSKV010000383.1:0-4513 GCA_964607495.1 uncultured candidatus Brocadiaceae bacterium | reverse complement strand
GCCGCCGTCGAAGAGGGATCCCGTTCGCTAGCCTGCGCGACGGCCGCCAGTGCCCCGTGGAAGTCCCGGTCATCGAGCAGCCGGGCCGCCAGGACGAGGCGCTCGCTGACCATGCGTTGGCGTTGGATCGCCTGCCAGGTCAGGTACCCGCCGCCGACGAGCACGAAGGCGAGCGCCGCGGCCGCGGTCGTCGCCTTGGCCGGGTTGCGCCGTGCCCACTTCAGCGTGCGCAGCAGCGGGCCGGCTGCCTTCGCGCGGATCGGGATGAACGCGGCCGCGCGCTGCAGATCCTCTGCCAGGAGCAGCGCGGTCTGGTATCGGCGCTTGGGCTCGTGGTCCATCGCGATCTCGATCACCGTGCGCAGGTCGCGCGGGATGCGTGGATTGCGCTTCCGTGGGTCGGGGGCGTTGGCCTCGAGGATCAGGTGGAAGAGTTGGTCCCAGGTCGGTGCGTCGAAGGGGCGCGAAAGGGTCAAGCACTCGTAGAGCGTCACTCCCAGCGCATAGATGTCGGCACGGCGGTCCACGCCCTCGCGGTCGCCGCGGATCTGCTCGGGCGCGAGGTACGCAGGCGTGCCCATGATCTGGCCCGACTGGGTCAGGGTCTGGCCCTCGTCCCCGAGGTCACGGGCGAGGCCGAAGTCGAGCCAGACCGGCGCGCCCTCGGGCGTGATCATCAGATTGCCCGGCTTGATGTCGCGGTGCACGAGCCCGGCCTCGTGCGCGGCGTGCAGGGCGTGCGCCGCCTTCCCGATCACACGGACGACGTCCTGCAGTTCGCCGCGGCTGCTGCCACCCATGACCGAGATCGTGGTGATGGCGCGCGACTTGCCCGAGGAATCGGGGCCAGGCGCTGCTGCGCGGGCCTCCTCGAGCATCGCGGCCAGGGTCGTGCCGCGCACGTACTGCATCGCGATGTACGGCACGCCGTCGGCTTCGCCGATCTCGTGCACGCCGCAGATGCCCGGATGGTCGAGCTTCGACGTGATCTCCGCCTCGCGCTGGAACCGGTCACGCACGGACTTCGACTGCGCGCCGGCGCCCGCCAGGACCTTGAGCGCGACCTTGCGGTGCAAACGGGTGTCTTCGGCCAGGAAGACGATGCCCTGCGCGCCACGCCCGAGTTCCTTCAGGAGCGAGTAGTGGGCGAGGGGCTTCGGGAAGGCGGCGTCGCCTTCCTGCTTGGGCACTGCGGTCATCGAGGTCTCATGTACTCGCGAGCCGGACTTGCTGTCGTAGGTGGCTCGACGCTGGGCGCGGACATGGTGTGCGTGCCGCGTAGTCTAGCGGGTTGCGGTTCCGAGCGGAGGAGGGCGACGTGGAGCCCGGGCCCGGACTGTCCAGCCTGGACCTGAGGCCTGGCCGAAGTTCCGCAGACGATCAGGCCGGAAGCCGACAACTTGCGCGATTGGTTGGCACTACACGGCGAACTCCTCGAACTCCTCGAGGATCGAGTCGAAGACCGTCGCGACGCGCAGAGCTTGGACTAGTAGAGCTCAGCCAGCGTGAACCGGAGCCTCTGCTCCCCGACCTGCAGCGTGGCCTCGGTCCCGGCCGGCTGCCGGGCGAGGTCGCGCAATGCCGCGCGGATCGCGCCCGCGTCGCCGGTGACCGCGCCCACGCCGCGCACCTGGTCGCCCGTGCGTACGCCAGCGCGCGCGGCGGCGCTGCCCGCTGCGACGGCTTCGACGACGACCACGCCGTCGCGGGTGGCCACCGAGAGGCCGAGGCGGTCCTTGGGGAAGGGTCGGTCGAGGTCGGTGCCCGGCACGAAGAGCAGCCGCTGCCGCGGGTAGTCGAAGGTCACGGTGAAGCGTTGCAGCAGCACCGCGCCGAGCGTGCCGGCGGATTCTGCACTGGCGAAGGCGCCCTGCTTCTCGGTCGCGAGCACGACGGGCACGCCGGTGAAGGCGTGGCCGGCCAGGGACACCGCGTCCGCGGTCGCGACCTTCGCCGGGAGCGTGCCGCCCACGCCACCGATCCGCCGCTCGCCGAGGCGCGGATAGCGTGCGAGCAGTCGGTGCTCTGCGACATAGGGTTGATGCAACGCGAGCGTGTCACCGGATCCCGTGTCGACCATGAACCATGCCGGGGGCAGGTCCTCGAACCGCATCTCGATCATCACATGACCGTCGGGCAGGGGCCGGGTCGGTGCGACGAAGGCACGCTCCGTGGCCACGTAGCGCGCAGGATCGTGGACCCGCAGCCGCTGGTGCGCGTAGTCGACCTCGACCGTGTAGGCGTGGAAGAGCTCTTTGCCGAGGATCACCGGCATCGGCCTGCCGACCCGCTCGTGCACTTCGCCGAGGTCGAGGATCGCGACGGTCAGCCCGGTGAGCTCGACCTCGCCCAGACGCAGGCTCACGCCCTGCGCGAGCTGGACCGGGCGACCCTTGGCGCCGACGCCCCTGGCCATGATCTCGGCGCCACCGCGCAGCCCTGCGCGTTCGGCCAGTGCGCGGTCGACGACGGTGATGCCGGCGCCGGAGTCGACCACGAGGTCGGTCGCGGTGCCTGCGAGCGATCCCTGCGCGTAGAGGTAGCGATCGGCATGGAGTTCGAGCGGGATCACGACCGTCGCGGCGCCGTCGGGGAGAACGCCGGTGCGGCGCGCTGCGAGGTCGCGAGAGAACGCGTTCCCCGGGAGCCGTGGGTTCGCTTCGATGCTGCGCCAGGTCACCAGCTGGTCGCCGTCACCCTCGCTGCGCTCGCGGAACGCCACCTTGACCCCGGCCACGGCCCGATACTCGCTGAGTTCCGTCCAGCGCACCTTGCCGGCGCGTTCGCTGCGCCGCCAACGCAGCTCGCCGTCCGGCGCGAACAGCAGGTCGAGGGTCTGGTCCGCGGCAGGATGCGCACGCACGACGTCGTAGGTGCCGCCGGCGTGCTCCTGCTGTCCGCGCGCAGTCCACGGACCGAGGGCGCCGAAGAAGTGCCCGCCGAACGCGCAGCGGGCCGCGATCGCCTGCCACTGCGCCGCCTCCGCTGGCATCTCTTCGATCTGGCCGCTGCGGTCGCGCCGCCAGGTGCCGGCGGCATCGGCGCCCTCGGCGCCCCGCATCGGCCCGAGCTCGAACTCCACACGCACGCGGCCGTCGCGCGCGACCACGAGGTCGATCGGGCCCTCCAGACCCTGCCGCGCCAAGCTCCCGGAGCAGCGCAGCGTCTCGAGCTCCTGCCAGGCCTTGGCGCCTCCGCTCCACGCGAGGTGGCGCCCGAGCGCCGGCGGCAGGTCCAGGCTCGGGCGGGAGCTGGACTGGGCGCCGCAGACCGCGGCGAGGCCGAAGATCGTCACGCACTGGAGCGACTTCATCCGCGGGACTCTTGAGGCAATCCTGGCATTGCGACCGGGACCGTGGACGGGCGCGCCGCCAGACTGTCGCCGTGGCGCTAGTTGCGCCTGCGGCGCAGCGCGCGCCGCAGTTCGGCGCCGGGCCGCCAGCGGCCGAGTTCGTGCCGCGCCTTGCGCGTCCAGTTCGCGTCGCCGACGGTGCCCGGGACGTTCTGTGGCTCGGTCTCGCCCCAGAGGTCCTCGACGTTCACGAGCACGAGCCGCGCCTTGGAACGGCCGAGGAAGCGCAGGCGGTCGACGAGTCCGCCGGCACCCGGTTGTGCCGCGAAGGGCAGCATGTCGTGGGTGTCCAGGCTCGCGATCGCCTGCGCCGGGACCGGGCGTGGCCGGCCATCGCGCAGCTCCCAGGGCAGCACGTAGAGGCGCAGCAGGCCGTGGCGGCGCATCGCGGCGCGCACTGCGTCCGGCACGAGGCCGAGGTCCTCGCCGGCGACCGCGCAGCGCGCGAGGTGCGACTCCAGGCAGACGATCGCGTAGAGCTCCTCGTGCGGGTAGCGCACATAGAGCCCGTCCTTCGCCTCACCGCCGGCCGGGATCCAGAACAGGCGATGCAGACCCATCACGTGGTCGATGCGCAGACAGCGGGCGAAACGCATCTGGTGCCGCAGGCACAGGCGCCAGTAGCGCCAACCCTCCGCGCGGGCGTGCACCGGATGCAGCGGTGGCAGCCCCCAGTCCTGGCCGCTGCGGAAGAAGTGGTCCGGTGGCGCGCCGGTCGTCGCCCCGCGCGCGAACTCGGCGCCGAAGCGGGCGAGGTCGTAGCCGTCCGGATGGGTGCCGATCGGCAGATCCAGGTAGAGGCCGACCGGATGCGCCGCGAGCGCGCTGAGTTGCTCGTGGCAGAGGAACTGCGCGTAGCGATGCTGATCGGCCAGCGCGGGATCGCCCTGTGCGCGGAACGCGGCGTAGTCGCCGAGCAGCGGCTGTCCGGCGCAGAAGCGGTCGAACGCAGCGTGGCGCGCGCCGCCCGGGGTGGCGAAGAACGCGCGCGCGAGCCCGGCGAGCAGTCCGGTCTTCAGCGCGGCAACACGCGCGTACTCGACGCGCGGGGCCGCGCGCAGGCGGCGCAGCGTGCGCTGCATCGCCGCTGCGTCCAGGCGCGCGCGCACGCCTGGCGCCGCGAGCATCTCGGGAACGCGCTCGAGGTCGAGGTGGACCTCG
>CAZSKV010000382.1:0-7134 GCA_964607495.1 uncultured candidatus Brocadiaceae bacterium | reverse complement strand
CGAGCACCTGCAGCAGCACATCGAACAGCTCAGCGGGGACCGTTCCGGTCTGCTGCTGACGATCCTGGCCCTCGCGTTCCACGGCGCGTTCTTCGAGATCGAACCCGCGCGGCAGGGACGGCGGTGCATGGCGCTCTGGTTCCCGGCGGTGCGGCGCGAGGGGTGATCCCTTGACCGGGCCGCTGCTGGCGATCGCGGGCCTGAGCAAGTCGTTCTGCGGCGTGCCGGCCCTGCGCGCCGTGCAGCTCGAAGTCCTGCCTGGGGAAGTCCACGCCCTGCTCGGCGAGAACGGGGCCGGCAAGAGCACGCTGATGAAGTGCGTGTCCGGGGCGTTGCAGCCCGACGCCGGCACGATGCACTGGCTCGGCCGGCCGCACCGGCCGCGCACGCCAGCCGAGGCGCTGCGCGCGGGCATCCACCTGATCTACCAGGAGTTCAACCTCGTTCCCGGCCTGTCGATCAGCGAGAACGTCTGCCTCGGGCGCGAGCCGCGCCGTGGTCGCCTGTTCTGCGCGCGGGACCGGGCGCGCGCCCTGACGCAGGCCGCGCTCGCCCGCCTCGGTCTCGATCTCGACCCGGACCGGCGCGTCGGCACGCTCTCGGTCGCCGAGCAGCAGCTGGTCGAGGTCAGCAAGGCACTCGTGCACGAGTGCCGTCTGCTCGCGATGGACGAACCGACTGCGACGCTGACGCCGCGCGAGACCGAACGCCTGTTCGCGGTCGTGCGCGAGCTGCGGGACCGGGGTGTGGGCGTCATCTACATCACGCACCGGCTCGAAGAAGTCGAACGCATCTGTGACCGCGCGACGATCCTGCGCGATGGGGCATGGGTTTCGACCGATCCGGTCGCCGCGGTCACGCGGGCGACGATCATCGCGCGCATGGTCGGCCGTGAGCTCGGCACCGGGTACCCGCAGCGGCCGCCGTGCACCGGGCCGGCGCTGCTCGAGTTGTGCGGGCTCTCGCGCGCGGGGCAGTACGACGCGATCAGCCTGACCTTGCGGGCGGGGGAGATCCTCGGCCTCTTCGGTCTCGTCGGCAGCGGCCGCACCGAGTTGGCGCTCGGTCTGATCGGCAACCCGCCAGCCGAGCGTGGCAGGATGTTGCTGCGCGGCAGCGCGGTCGCGCCGCGCAATCCGCGGCACGCGCGGGCGCTCGGGCTCGGTCTGCTGAGCGAGGACCGCGCGCGTTCCGGCATCGTGCCGGAGAGGTCGGTGCGCGAGAACGTGCTGCTCGGAGCCGGCGTGGCGGCCCGGCACGAACGGCAGGTCTACGAGCGGCTCGCGCAGCAACTGCGCATCCGGACCCCGAGTCCGCGGACGCGCATCGCCGAACTGTCCGGCGGCAACCAGCAGAAGGCCCTGCTCGCGCGCCTGCTCGCCAGCGATGCCGAGATCCTGATCGTCGACGAACCGACGCGCGGCATCGACGTCGGCGCGAAGGCCGAGATCCATGAAGCGCTGCACCGGCTGACCGCGGCCGGCAAGGCCGTGCTGCTGATCAGCAGCGAGCTGCCGGAGATCCTCGGCATGGCCGACCGGATCGCGGTCCTCGCGATGGGCCGGCTCACGGGCGTGCTGACCCGCGCGGCCGCGACCCGAGAAGCCGTGATGGAGCTCGCGATCCCGGGATGAACCACTCCGACCGACCTTGGCCTGCGCCGGGAGCGCCGCCCGCGCTGCAGATGGACTGGTGCGACCTCCTGTTCGCGCACTGGCCGGTGCCGGCCGCCGCGCTGCGCGGCCTGGTGCCGCCCGCCTTGGGCCTCGATACCTTCGAGCGCAGCGCCTGGCTCGGCATCGTGCCGTTCCGCATGCAGAACGTGCGGCTGCGCTGCTGGCCGTTCGCGTTCGCGTTCCCCGAGCTCAACGTGCGGACCTACGTGAGCATGGACGGCAAGCCGGGCGTGTGGTTCTTGTCCCTCGACGCGACGAGCCGGCTCGCAGTCGAGATCGCGCGCCGCTGGTACCGGCTCAACTACCTCCACGCGCGCATCAGTTGCCGGCCGGAGGCGCACGGCGTGCGCTACGCGAGCGAGCGCCTCGACCGGCGTGGCGGCGCCTGCGCGCTCGCCGTCCGCTACGCGCCGGTCGGGCAGCCTTTCGCCGCCGCGCCGGGCACGCTCGAGCACTTCCTGACCGCCCGCTACTGCCTCTACGCGGCAGGCCGCGGGGACAGCGTGCGGCGCGGCGAGGTGGACCACTCTCCGTGGCCGTTGCAACGCGCCGAAGCGGAGTTCGCGCGCAACGACTACGCCGCGGCGCACGGCATCGTGCTGCCGGCGACCGCGCCGCACCTGCTCTTCGCCCGGGAGTTGCGGACCGTCGCGTGGCCGCTCAGCGGAACAGCTCCGGCCGCCGCTTCCTGACCTCGTCGAGGTTCCGCTGCGCGTCCTCGGCGCCGCGCCCGCGGATCGCGCGTTGCCAGAGGCCGATCGCCTCGCGTTCGCGGGCGGTCTGGAACAGCAGCGTCGCGAGGTTGTTGAGCGTCAGCGGGTCGCGGGGATTCGTGTCGAGCGCGCGCCGGAACAGCCGTTCGGCGCTGGCCAGGTCGCCGGCATCGAGCGCGATCAGGCCGAGGTTGTAGTTCGCGGTCGCGTTGTGCGGTTGCCGCACGAGCGTCTCGCGCCAGAGGGTCTCGGCGTCGTGCCACATCCCGCACTGCAGCACGGATCCCAGCGCGAGCCCGGCCAGCCACGGTGGGACGAGCCAGCGCGAGATCGCGAAGCGCTGCACGAAGAGCCCGAAGAGCGCCGCGAACGGCAAGGCCGCAAGATAGCTGTAGCGGTCCGCGACGGCCTGCGCGCCGCTCTGCGCGAGCCCGAGCACCGGCGAGACCAGGATGCCATAGCAGACCCAGGCGGCCAGACCGGCCGGGGCGCGCCGCCGCTGCAACCAAAGACCGATCGTGATCATGGTCGTGAAGGTGAGCCCGGCGGCGTAGCGCGAGAACTCGATCCGCGAGTCGGCGCTCATCTCGTAGATCGGCACGAGATCGAACGGGAACAGGGTCTTGAACGGATAGAACACGAGCCCGAACAGCGCATTGCCGATCCGGCGCCAGACGGCGACCTCCTCGAGCGAGGCCAGGGCCCCGCCGGCGCTCTGTGCCTTGAGCGCGAACCCGGCGACCAGGGCGGCCAGGAAGAAGAAGAGCAGCTTCTCCAGCCAGATCTGCCACGTGTCGAAGCGGCGCCGCAGCGGCCAGACGTCGAGCGCGAGGAAGAGCACCGGCAGGGTGATCGCCCAGGCCTTGCCCAGGAGGGACAGGCCCATCGCCACGAACGCGAGCGCGAGACCGGGCAGCGTCCGGCGCAGGTAGCCGAGCAGAGCGAGCAGGAAGAACGCCCCCGAGACCACGTCGCGGCGCTCGGTGACCCAGGCCACGGACTCGACGCGCAGGGGATGGATCGACCAGAACAGGGCCCCGGCGGCCGCCGCCCAGAGCGTGCGACGGTCGTCGCCGGGCAGCAGCCGCCGCAGGAGCACGAACACGAGCACGGCGCTCAGCGTGTGCCAGAGCAGGTTCTGCAGGTGGAAGCCGCCCGGCTGGCCGTGCCAGAGCTGCCAGTCGAGCGCCAGCGTGAGCCAGGTCAGCGGATGCCAGTGGCCCATGTAGTCGGCCGTGAACATCCAGCGCAGGTTCGCCGCCGAGAAATCGCGGATGTGAGGGTTCTCGAGCACGGTCTTCGGGTCGTCGAAGGCCACGAAGTGGCAACCGAGGGTGCGCACGAACACCAGCCCGGTCACCAGCGCGACCACCGCGGCGGCGAGGAAGCGCTCGCGAGGCGTCATCCAGCTATCCTCTGCGGCGTGAGCGAGATCATGCGGCTGCGCATCGAGGTCCGTGGGCGGGTGCAGGGAGTCGGGTTTCGCTGGTTCACCCGGGCGGTCGCCGAGGAACTCGGGCTCGTGGGCTGGGTCCGCAACCTACCCGACGGCTCGGTGCTTTGCGAAGCGCAGGGGGAGCGCGCCGCGGTCGAACGCTTCGCCGCCCGGATCCGGCAGGGGCCGGCCCACGCCTGTGTCGAGCGGGCCGACGTCACGCCGCTCGCGGCGAACCAGGGCGAGGTCGGGTTCGACGTGCTGCGCTGAGGGGGTTACGTTCTCGGGTCTTTCCGAGACCTGAACGACCCATGGGCCGCATCTTCGAAGTCCGCAAGCATGCGATGTTCGCGCGTTGGAACCGCATGGCCAAACAGTTCTCCCGCATCGGCAAGGACATCGCGATGGCGGTGCGATCCGGCGGGGGCGACCCGCACGTGAACTCGGCGCTGCGCCGCGTGATCCAGAACGCGCGCGCGGTGAACATGCCGAAGGACCGGGTCGACGCCGCGATCAAGCGCGCGATGGGCCACGATGCCACGAACTACCAGGAAGTGATCTACGAGGGCTATGCCCCGCACGGCGTGGCCATGCTGGTCGTTGCCGCGACCGACAACCCGACGCGCACCGCGGCAAACGTGCGCAGCATCTTCGCCAGCTACGGCGGCAACCTCGCGAGCAGTGGCAGCGTGACGTTCCTGTTCAAGCGCATGGGCGTGTTCCGCCTCGCGCCCGAGGGCATCGACCAGGAGGAGCTCGAGCTCTACCTGATGGACCACGGTCTCGAGGAGATGGGCGAGAGCACCGGGGAGAAAGGCGAGCCGCAGCTCGTGATCCGCTGCGCGTTCGCCGACTTCGGCCAGGTGCAGAAGGCGCTCGAGGAGCGCAAGCTCGTGCCGGTCTCGGCCGAGCTCGAGCACGTGTGCACGACGGCGACCGAGCTGCCCGAGGACCAGGCGAAGGACGTGCTCGTGCTGATCGACAAACTCGAACAGGACGACGACGTGCAGAAGGTCTACCACACGCTCGCGTGAGCGGGCGTGGTCAGCGGCCGGCGAGGCGCGCGCGCACGAACCGCGGCCAGTAGACCTGTTCCATCCCTGTGGGCGTGAACAGGTCCCGGAACTCGAAGCTGTTCGTCGCATAGGTGATCACCAATGCGTCACCGCCGAGTTCGGGATGCGCCTTGCCGGCGTAGACGAAGGGCCGCTCGCCGCGCGACTCTGGCGGCGTGAACACGTCGCGCGGCGCCGACCACGGCCCGGTCAGCCGTTCGGCTTCGGAGATCGCGAGCGTCGTCGCGCCGAAGCCGCGGCTCATCACGTGCAGCCACCGGCCGCGCTGCCGGTCCCAGTGCAGCGAGCACTCGGGCCCGGCGTCCTGCAGCACGACGCTCGGGCGGCCGACGAGCTGCCGCTGCGCGACCCAGTGGCCGTCCTGCCACCACTGTGGCGCCACCGTGTCCGCGGTCGCGAGCGCACGCTTCGCGAAGCGCGCCAGGTAGCCGGCATGGCTGCCGGGCTCGTCGATCGCGAGCGCGATCACGTGGTCGCCGTCGTCGACGACCGCGGTGCCGACACAGACCGGGAAGGCCGTCGGCTCCGCCGTCACGTGCTCGATCCGCCACTGCTGCGGCGGCAGGTCCGGCGCGGCGATCCGCGCGATCCGCCACCCCTGCGCGCGAAAGCCGAGCCCGAGGCCGGGCGTGTTGCGCACCTGGATCAGGAAGAGCACGAGCGGGCCCGAGGCCGACAGGCGCTGGCCGTGACCCGGCCAGAAGAAGATCTCGCCGTCCGGCGCGAAGAACGCGAGCGGCTTGCCGTTGGCGTCCGTCTGCCAGTGCATCGTCATCCGCGCGCGCAGGGGATCGACGCCGTGCTGCACGCCGATCGAGTTGCGGACCATGACCGAGTGCCGGCGCGTGCGTGGTTCGGCGGTCGCGACGAAGCTGTCGCCGAAGAGCCAGAGCACGCGCTCGTCCCCGAGCGGGATCGAGAGCGCGGCATCGGCCCCGAGCCAACGCGGTTCCTGCCGGAAGAGCGCATCGGCCTCGGGCCAACGCTCGGCCTGCCACTCGCGCGGCGCGGCGCAGGCGGCGAGCAGCAGCAGGCAGATCCGCTTCATCCGAGCCGCTCGACACAGGTCGCGAGGGCGTCACGCCGCTCGCCGTCGAACGCGTAGCCGCCGAAGCGCACCTCCTGGTAGACCGCGACGGCGCGCGCGAGCGCGGGGAGCGGCAGGTCCGCGCGCGGCCGCAGGGCCTCCACCCAGGCCTCGAGCGTCTGTCCGGGGGCGCGCGCGTGCCCGCGATCTCGCAGCGTCTTCAGGATCTCGCCGAGCATCCGGCGCGCGCTGCGCTGGTCCTTGGACTCGGCCTGGATCGTGCGGCGCGTGGGGCGCAGGTCTGCCCGCAGGAGCAAGAGGATCACCAAGGCCCCGGCCGCGACCCAGATCACCCGCGCCGAACCGCCGTCCTCGAGCCAGCCCACGAGACGCTGCATCGGGCTCGACCGCGGCGCGCCCGCCGCTTCCGCTGGCTCGATCGTGGCACCCGCCGCCTCGCCGCGCCCCAACGTGCTCGGCAGGGCTGCCGGTGGCGTCGCGTCGAACGCGATCCAACCCAGCTCCTCGAACGGGATCTCGACCCAGGCATGCGCGTGCCGGCTGCCGAAACGGCGCAGGTCCGGCTCATCGGGATCGGCCCGGCCGCCCTGCAGGCCGACGGCGATCCGGCAAGGCACGCCGCGCAGGCGCAGCATGACCGCGAGCGCGGTCGCGAAGTGCATGCAGTAGCCGCGCCGGCTCCCGAACAGGAAGTTCCACAGTGCATGCGCCGAGGGGCCGCGAGGCTCGGCAAGTTCGTACTCGCAGCGCCGCTGCAGGCCGCGGCTCAGGGCAGCCGCCAGGAGTGCCGGATGGGTTTCCGGGCCGGTTCGCGTGAACTCCTGCGTGAGCTCGAGCAGGGCCTGGGTGCGCAATTCGGCCGGCAGCTGGACCAACTCCGGCGCGGACCGCACGCGTGCCCCGTGCGCCAGCGCGGCACGGTCCTGGAAGGCGATCGTGTACTCGAGCGGCCCCTTGGGCTCCTGCTCGTGGAACCAACCACGCTGCAGGTCGTAGGCCAGGCGCTCGATGCCGCCGATCTTCACGGCGCCGGGTGGCACGAGCACGAGCCCGGAGGATTCGTCGATGCGCCGGAACACGAGCTCGAGCGTCGGCAGGCGCGCGAACTCCGTGCCGATCGCGAACGGCCTGCCTTCGCAGTTCGTGACCCGGCTGCGGACTGGGCGCAGGCTCCAGCGGTCGAGGC
>CAZSKV010000381.1:0-6182 GCA_964607495.1 uncultured candidatus Brocadiaceae bacterium | reverse complement strand
GAACAGCACGTAGACGAACGACTGCTCGAACATCGAGATCCCGCGCACGTAGGTCGCGCCGGGCACCGAGAGCAGGGCCGAGGAGAGGGGGTAGGTGACCTGGTCGTCGACGACCTGCGGGTTCTGTCCCGGGTACTCGGTCGTGACGATGACCTGCACGTCGGAGAGGTCCGGGATCGCGTCCAGCCGGATGTTGCGGTAGCCCCACAGGCCGAGCAACGTCAGCACGACGGTCATCAGCAGCACGAGGAAGCGGTGTCGGACCGCTAGTTCGATCAGCCGGCCGACCATCGCCTACTTCTCCTCGCGCAGAGGGATGCGGCGCACGAGATCCCCGCACTCCAGCATCTCCGAGCCATGGTAGGGGTTGCGGACCTTCGCGCCGCGCTGCAACCAGTCGCCCGGGAACATCGGGCAGTGCACGTGGGTCAGCTCGGCGAAGCGCGCGCGCGAGGGCATGGCCACGCTCACGAGCTCGAGGATCGCATTGCTGGTCTTGCGCAACTCGACGCGCCGTTGCGCGAGGTCGCCCCTGTGCAGCAGTGCGGTCGTCTGTTGCAGCGTGTCGCGGTGGGGTGCGAGCACTGCGGCCTTGGCGGCCGTCAGCGCACGCTCCAGCTCGGCCAGCGTCGGCTCGTCGAAGCGATCGTCAGCCATCGCGTCGACGAGCTTCAGGTAGGCCGCGACGATCGCATCGAGCTGCGCCTGCGCGGTTGCGTCGAGCAGGAGCTGTGGCCGCGACGCGGCAGGCCGCGAGGCCGCGAGCCCCTCGGCGCTCAGCTTCTGCGTGCCTTCGCGCATCCGGGACTCGGCGTCCAGCAGGAACTGCCCGCTGGTGACCACGACGTCACCGAAGCTCAGGCCCTCGAGCACTTGCAGGCGGCCATCGGCATCGCCGTGGCCGGTCACGACCTTGCGAGCCGCGAAGCGGCCAGGCTCGAGCTGCACGAACACGAGTTGGCGCTGGCCCGTGTCCAACACCGCCTCGCGGGGCACGAGCGGCGCCGATTCGGCGACTCGCACGCGCACGGTGATCCGCGCATACATTCCGGGCTTGAGCGCCATGCCGGGGTTCGCGAGGGCGACGCGCATCGTTGCGGTACGGGAATCCGGGTCCACGGTCGGACCGACGAACACGACCTCGCCGGTGAAGGTCTGCCCCGGGAACGCGCCGACCGTCGCAACGACCGGCAAGCCGATCTTCCCGAGCGCGATCTGCGACTCGTAGAGCTGGGCATCGAGCCAGAGGGTCGTCAGGTCGGCGATCCGGAAGAGCACCTGGCCGACCTCGACCGCCGCCCCCTGCACGACGTTCTTCTGCAGCAAGATCCCGTCCGCCGGGGCCACGAAGCGCAACGTGCGCCGTGGCTTGGCCTCGGTCTCGATCGCCGCGATCTCGGCGGGGTCGACGTCGAGCAGCGTCAGCTTGCGTCGCGCGGCATCGAGGAGCGCAGGGTCGGCGCTGTTCTTCGCGGCGAGCAGCTCCTCTTGCGCGAGCAGCAGCTCCGGTGCGTAGAGTTCGAGCAGCGGATCGCCACGGCGCAACCGCACGCCCTCGGTGTCGGCCAGCAGGCGCTCGACGTAGCCCTTGACCTTGAGCGAGATCTCGTGCTGCTTCGGCTCGGCGACCCGCAGCGAGCCGAACGCCTGGATCGTGACGTCGACCGGACCGTTGCCGATCCGGGCGGTGCGCAGGCCCATGTTCTGCACGATGACCGGGTCGATCCGGATCCCCGGACCGGCGTCCTGCGCCTGCCGCAGCGGCACGAGCTCCATGTGGCAGATCGGGCACAGCCCGGGCTCTTTCTGCCGGATCTGCGGGTGCATCGAGCAGGTGTATTCCGCGGTCGTGGCCGCGCGCTGCGCCGCCGCATGCCCGGCGAGGTAGCCGACCGTCGCTGCGCCGGCCAGCAGCAAGAGGAACAGGAGGATGTAGAAGAGGGTGGCGAGAGTTTTCACAGGAGCCCGGACCGGAAGCAGTGCGAGGAACCAAGACCGGATCGTTCGGCGGGTACAGAGTTGCCCCGCCGGGGCTCGTCAGATCCGGAAGGTGCTGAGCAGGACCTGCAAGGACCGCCGCGCACCTGGCGCCGCAGCCAGGGTCTCCGCGTGCGCGAAGGCCTCCGGCTCGACCGCGGCGAACACGACCCCTGGATTCGGCTCGTTGACGAGCGCGAGATCGAGGTGGCGTGGCGACGCCGGGCTGGGGGTCTTGGGCTGGGCCGGCAGGCCCTCGCTGCACTCGCAGCGGGTCGAGCCTGCATCCTCGCTGATCGCACAACAGCAGCTTTGCGCCGGATCCTTCGCGCAGCTTGTCGCGGCGCGTGGGAGTGGCCCCGTGAACACGAGGGCCACGCACAGGATCAGGCTCAGGAACTGCTGCAGCATTGGAAGGACCGCTATCCAAGCGCGGGTGGCAGGCACCCGCAACTGGCTATGCAGCCCTGGATCGACCAGCGGCGAGGTCCGACTAGAACCGCGGACGCTCAGGTGGCGCTTTCTTCCCGGACCGAACGTTGCGCGGCGGCCTTGCTGCACCAGTGTGCGAGCCCAGGCACATCCCGTGGCAGGTCGGGATAACGCTCGAGCTGCGCGAGCAGCACGTCGGCGGATGCGCTGGCATCGGCCCCCGCCGAGTGCGCAGCCTGCAGTTCCTTGCCGCAGTAGAGCCGCACGGCCGCCGACAGGTCGCGCGGACCCATCAGGAACCGGTCCCACGAGGTCTCCTTCGTGTGGAAGATGACCTTGCAGTCCACGAGGTGTCGGCCCTCCGCGGCGAACGCGACCTTGTGCCGCGCGCACTCGGAGCGAAAGAGCGGCAAGTCGTAGCTCGTCGAGTTGAAGCCGCAGAGATCGGCTCCGGCGAGGAACTCGAGCAACCTGGCAGCGAGGCGGGGGAACCTCGGCTTGCCGAAGAGCCCGCGCACATCCTCGTTCTTGATCCCGTGGATCCGCCAGGCGACCTCGGGGATCTCGACCCCCGGATCGAGGCGCTCGACGAGCAGCTCCCGCCCGCCTCCGGGCAGCAACTTGACGAGGCCGATCTCGACGATCCGGTCCTTGGTCGTGTCGAGGCCCGTCGTTTCGAGATCGAGGAAGACGAGAGGTCGTTCGAGTTGGAGGAGCATCGTCTGGAAACCGCCGGGTCCAGGGTCGAGCGTGAACGGATCGCGGCGCGTTATAGCGGCACCTGCGCGCAGATCAGCCCCCGATTCCCCGATCGCGTCCCGACCGAAGCGCCTCAGCTCCGCTTGTAGGCGCGCTCGAGCCTGGCCACCCGGCGGACCCAGTCGCGTTTCCGGGCACAGATGCCCGCGCCCTCGGCCAGGCGCATCCGTTCGTCCGCGGGAAGCTGCTGCAACGCGCCGAAGAGGCCACGCTCCTCGCGCGCGAAGTGGTCGAGCAGCCTACGGATGTAGACGCGGGACGTGTCGGCGAAGCCGATGCGCTCTTCCTCGGTCAGTTCACCGGTGGGCTCCCAGAACATCTGCAGGGTGTGCAGCAGCGTCCGGTTCTCCTCGTGGTCTGCGATCAGGATGCCGACCAGCTCTGCGGTCTCCTCGGGGCCGAGCAGCGCGACGGTCGGATAGAGCTGCCGCTCTTCGCGACCCTGGTGCATGTGCTCCATGTAATCGCGCAGGAAGGTCAGGATCTCGGCCACGTCCTTCCCGGGGAACTGGCCACCTGCATCCAGGTGGCAACAGACCCGTTCGAGCACCGCGAGCCCACGGCGCACGGTGTCGTGTTCGTCGCGCAGGGCTCGGGTCAGGTCGGCTGGCAAGGCGAGAACGCTGGCAAGGGCCATCGAGTGGCCAACGCGGGCGTTCTCCCTGCTATTTCGCGCGGCCACGAGGCCGCAGCAACTCCAGCGCGGAACGTCAGTTCGACTTCTTCTCGGCTGCGGGCTTCGCGGGCGCCTTCTTCTCGTCGCCACAGCAGCCGGCGTCGCTCTTCTCGGTGGCCTTCTTCTCGTCGCCACAGCAACCGGCATCCTTCTTCTCACCGGCCTTCTGGTCGTCACCGCAGCACTCAGGGCCGGCCTTCGGCTTGCTGTCGCCGCAGCAACCGCCGGCGGCCTGCGGGGCGGCCGCGGCCGCAGCGGCCGGAACCTGCTGCTTCTTGCCGTCCTGCTGCTCCTTCTTCTCGGTCTTGTCGGCTTCCTTGGCGGGGGCAGGGACAGCAAGGACCTTGCTCGGGTCCTTCTTGATGTCGTCGATGCAGTCGTCACAGCAGACCCGGACGAGCGTCGTGCCGATCATCAGATCGAGGGAGTGCTCCTTGGTCAGCTCATCGTTCGAGGCAGGGCACTTCTTGGCGGTGTAGGTCGCTTTCTGCGCGGCGTAGGCCTCGGACTGGATCCGCTGCGTGATCTCGGCCTTCTTGGCAGTCGCCTTGCTCGTGCAGCTCTTGCAGCAGAGTTGGATCAACTGGCCATCGACGACCAGCTTGACGGGTTCACCCATCGAGCCCAGGGGCTTGCCGGATACCGCGCACACCTTGAGCGGGTAGTTGGCGAGTTGCTGGGCGATCACGGCCTCGTTGAGCTTCTTCGCGAACTCGTCCGGGTTGGCCTTGACCTTGGCTTCGCACTTCTCGCAGCAGGTCCGGAACGCGTGGCCGCCTGCTTCGAAGGCCTTCGCCTTGTCGGGGTCGAGCTTCTTGCCCGACACGACGCAGGTCGCGAGCGGATAGACAGTGACCGACTGGAACTCCTGCTTGGGCTTGGCAGCGCCTGCTTCTTGGGGCTCTTGTGCGGTTGCCGAACCGAGGAGGAAGGCGAGAGAGAGGGCCAGAAGTGCTTGCATCGTGGACATCCTTGAGCTGAAGGGAGGGGCGATCCTATGCCCACGCGAAACACTTTTCTTGCAGCACGCTGGCGGCCGCCTCGGGACTGAAGGCCCGGGCGTAGAAATCGCGCACCTCGGCACTCGAGGGGAGTGACGTAAGATGTGTTCGGAAAACACGTTCGAACCCGGCCGGCAGGCAGACGCGCAAGGGTTCCGCAACCAGGAGCGGCACACCGAAGAACAGGCCTTCGTGCGTCCGCAGGCAGATCTCACCCCGGCCCGGAGGATGGAGCAGGGTCCTGGAGCGCTGCACGTGCTTCAGGTTCTCGACCGTCGGCATGCCGCCAGTGGCGACCCCGAAGTTGGCCTGCGGATGGCGGGCCCGGAGCACCTCGAGGCAGCGCCTGCGTTCACCACCGTAGCGCCAGTGATCGATCGTGCCGCAGAACCAGCCGTCCCAGAGCAGGTCCGGACTCTCCGGCCGGCAAGCCTCGAGCCCGAGCACGCGCTCCAGCGTGAGCAGCACGGGGTTGTAGAGGAACGGGAATGGCTCGATACCCAGCTGGCGCTGGCCAGGCAGCAGCTCGCGCTTGAGCTTCGAGCCCGGAAGGCTCAGGAACGCTGGATGCAGCGGCTCCGCAAGGTCCGACATGTCCACGAGGACCAGGTTGGGAACCTGGCTCAGCTGCTCGTGCAGATGGTCGAGGCGGAGTTCCAGCTGCAGAGGGTTGATGGAGTTCGCCAGGGGAGCCTGCTGGAAGCAGGCCGAGTCCATCTGGCAGCCATGCTGGAGCGCCCAGTAGCTGTCTGCGAAAGCCTCGGCGTAGATCACCACGTCAGCACCGAAGTCGGGCTCGCTGGAGCCGCCGCCGAAGAAGCGATCCAGCAGCGCGGCGTGGAACGTCGGCAGTGGACCCGCGTCCCGGGGAACGAACACTGAGACCTCGTGCCCCAGCTGCTGCAGGGCCGTGGCCGGCCCCAGCAAGGTGTAGGTGAAGTCCAGGACTGCGATCCGGAGGCCCATGCACCTGGGACTATCGGCAGCGGCAAGGCGCCGAAAAAAGTCAGCCCGGCCCTTGTGTTCGGTTTTTGTTTGGCTAACGTCTGCCAACCTTACATCTACCTAACTCGACCACAGAAGGCATCCGATGAGTGACCAAGCCGTAGCCCGCCTTCCATCCTCCGTTCGTCGTTCTTCTCTTGCACTGGCGCCGGCGGTACTTGCGAAGCGCTTCCCCGTGCCGGTGCTGCGGCTGCGGCAGATCCGCCCGCTCAGGGAGCCTTCTGTGGCGAGTGTTCTGACCAGGTGCGAACCGTGGCTCGAGATCGCTGGCGTGGCGGTCGGGCTCGTGGCTTTCCTTGGCGCGCTGATTCTGATTTGAGCTGGTCGGTGAC
>CAZSKV010000380.1:0-2997 GCA_964607495.1 uncultured candidatus Brocadiaceae bacterium | reverse complement strand
ACGAAGTGCTGCAGGAACGGCGCGTTGTAGCTCTTGAACGCGAGCAGCCGGCCGGTGCCGCCATAGACGCGGGCATCGCCGCGCGTGCCGGCCGGACGCAGGGGATCGCTGATGTCGAACACGCGCACCCGCTGCTGGCGGTTGCCCTCCGCCCCCTCGTCGACATGCACGTAGAGATAGTCGCGCTCCTGGCTCTTGAGCCCGCCGCCCGGCGAGCCGAGGTCGAACACGGTCCCGACCGCGACGCCGCGCACGTCGCCGCGGTTGAAGCGGAACGGGCCGCGGCCGTCGCCGAGCAGCTTCGGCTCGCCCGGCTGCGTGATGTCGACGATGCGCACGCCGTCGAGGCCACAGGCCACGACCGCGAGGTGGCGCGCGCGCGTGCGCGTCAGCACGCCCTCGGCGCCGATCTGACGGTGCCTGGTGCGCGAGTACTGGAAGAAGGCGACCACGTCGAGCGCCTCGTTGGCGGCCGAGACCTCGCCGTTCAGGTCGACGCTCGCGAGGGCCTTCGGCCGGGCAGGATCGGCGACGTCGACCACGACGAGGCCGCCCGGACCATCGGCCAGCAGCAGCCACGGGAACGCGAGCGCGAGCGCGCGCGCGTCCACGCTCGGCATCGACCCGACCAGCCGCGGCGCCTCCGGGTTGTCGAGCTCGAACACCAGCAGCCCGCCGACGCCGTCGGCCGCGTAGAGATGGCCGCCCTGGACCAGCAGGCGCCTGGGGTCGCTGAACGCCTTCTTGCGCAGCACGAGCCGCGGCTGGCTCGGGCTCTTGAGCGAGACCACGCTGAGCTGGCCGTCGGCGCCCGCGACGTAGGCATGCGTCGCGCGCGCGTGCACGGGGTCGAGCAGCAGTGCGAGCGCCTGCGGATCGCCCTCGAGCGGCAGCGTGCCGACCGGCGTCGTGCGCCCCGGCGTCTTGCCGTCGACCGCGATCGTGTGCAGGCCGGCCTGGCTCGTCGCGTAGCCGAACTCGCGCGTCAGGCGGAAGTTGAGCGAACCCAGGCCCCAGGTCGGCGGCGCGCGGTGGCACTCGACGCAGCCGCGCGCCTCGGGCCGCGTCGTGTGCATCTGGTGGGGGATCATCGTCACGCCCGAGAGCTTGTCGGCGGTCTCCGGCGTCGCCTGGTTCAGGATCGTCCTGCCGCTCTTGTCGTGCGCCGAGCCGATCGTCGAGAAGCCGACCAGCCATGGCGCGAGCATGCCCTCGTGGTTCCAGCCCAGACGCAGCTGGTTGAAGGTCGCGAACACCTTCTCCTGCGTCGTCACGCGCCCGGGCGTGCGCTCACCCGAGAGCAGGTCGAGCTGCGTGAACTGCTCGTTGCGGTCGAAGTGGAAGCCGTAGAAGTTCACGTTCCAGCCGTTGTGGCAGGTGTAGCACTCCAGGCGCGCGTGCTTGCCGTCCATCGCCGCCGCGGCCCGCGCGTTGTAGGCCGGGTGCGCGGGGTCGAGCACGTGCTTGACCTGGGTGACCTTGTGCTTCTTGCCGGTCACTTTCGAGGTCAGCCACACCGCGCCGTCGGCGCGCGCGAGGTGGGTGAGCCGGCGCCCGCGCGCGGTCTTGAACTCGGTCTCGTGCTCGAAGGTGCCGTGGCACGAGGTGCACTCGATCTCGACCGCGAAGTCCATCTGCGGGTAGATGTTGCCGTCACCCATCGTGTCGGCCAGCGTGTGGCAGTCGATGCAGTGCATGCCGCGCGAGTGGTGGATGTCCGGCGGCGTGAGGTCCGGATCCTGGATGTAGAACGTCCCGTTCTGCAGCCGGTCGGTGGTGCCCGGCACCTCGGGGCCGGCGGGCTGGCCGGGCACGAGCTGGCTCAGGCCGCGGAAGTGCAGCCCGATGCTGGCGTCGCCGTAGTGGCAGTGCGTGCAGGTCTCGGTCGGGATGCGCGAGGTCAGCCGGTGCCGCAACGGGTGGCCGGGTTCGTTCTTGTCGATCGTCGGGTCCTTCGACTGGCTGCGCCCGTTCTCGGCGTAGGTCACGTGACAGGCCGCGCAACCCTCGCCGCGGTAGTCGCCGTCCAGGCCGAGGCGGCCGTCGATCGCGCGCCCCTCCGACCACAGATGGCATTGCATGCAGGCCTTGCGCGGCAGGTCGGAGTAGTGGGTCGCGATCTGGTCCTTCTTGCCGCCGCTGCGGAACGGCGGCACCTGCGTGGTGCCACGGATCGCGTGCGGGGCGAGCTCCTTGCGCTCGTCGCCGACCGGGAAGATCGAGTAGCTCGGGCGCTTGCCGGCGACCAGGCCGTGTTCGTAGAAGCCGTCGCCGAGGTGGCCGGCGGTGGTGCCGTGCAACGAGCGCTTCAAGTGCAGCACCGTGTTCTCGTGGCAGTCGCCGCAGACCTGCTCGGCCACTCGCAGGTTGCTCGGGTTCTTGAAGCGCTGGTAGGGGAGGTCGTAGTCGGCCGGCAGCACGCGCTCGTCGGCCGGCTTCGGCAGGGCCGGCAGCACGTGCGCCTTCTCCTTGGCCGCCTCCTGGTCGTTGCCGCCGTGGCAGTCGACGCAACCCAGCGGATAGCCCGGATGCATCTCCTCGATGCCGGTGTGGCAGCTCAGGCACGAAGAGGCGCGGGCCGGGGCCTGCACCTTGGCCTCCTGGACCGCGACCGGCAGGCTCAGCAGGAGCGGGCCCGCGAACGCGGCGAGCCAGCCCCGGTTCACGCGAAGAGGTCCTTCAAGACCCTGGCCTTGCTGTACGCCGGGGCCTGCTTCGAGAAGAGCGAGAGCACGGTCGGACAGACGTCGATCGTGCGCGCCTCGCTGGTCACGACCTTGTTCTTCTTGAACTCGGGTCCCGAGGCGAGCAGGAACACCTCGTGCAGCTCACTCGAGCGGTCGCCGTGGTCCAGGCCGTTGCGCTCGTTCAGGTCCTTGTCCCGCCCGAACTCCGGCAGCACGAGCACCGCGGTGGAGTCCTTGAGTTCCGGGTCCTGCAAGATCGCGTCCCAGAGCTTGCCGATCTCCTCGTCGTTGCGGCGGATCACCTCGACGT
>CAZSKV010000379.1:0-19649 GCA_964607495.1 uncultured candidatus Brocadiaceae bacterium | reverse complement strand
CCTGGCGTGGATCGCGCACGCAGGCGCGGCCTTCGCGATCGACCTCCCAGAGCAGCATGCCGCGCGCCGCGGCCGGCTCCAACACCGACGCGTGCTCGAGCGGCGCGAGCAGGACCGGCAGTTCGGCAGGGCCCAGACCCTGGATGACCAGGTTGTTGGCCTCGGTGCCGCTGGACACGAAGCAGATCGCTTCCGGGTCGACGCCGAGGGCAATGGCCACCTCGTTCCGCGCGTCCTCGAGCACCGCGCGCGCCTGCCGGCCCGCGGCATGGACCGAGCCTGGATTCGCGGGGACGCGGTCGAGCGTCCCGAGGAAGCGTTCTCGCACCCGCGGATCGACTGGGGTCGCCGCCGCATGGTCGAGGTAGATCCTCAACGACCCTCCGCCACCTCGCGATACAAGGCTGCATAGCGGCAGGCGACCTTGTCCTGCGCGAACGTGGACACCGCGCGCTCGCGCGCCGCCTCGCTCTGCTGCCTGTGGAGCGCCGGATCGCGCAAGAGCCGCAGGGCGGCCCGCGCCATCGCCTGCGGGTCGGCGAACGGGGTCATCGCCCCGAGTTCGCCGAGCACCTCGCGCACGCCACCGACATTGGTCGAGACGCACGGGACGCCACAGCTCATCGCCTCGAGCAGCGCCAGGCCGAAGCTCTCGGTCTCGGAGGCGAGCAGGAACAGATCCGCCTGCTGCAGGACGGTCTCGATCGCCTCGACGTTGCCCAGGGTCTCGACGCGTTGCGCGCAGCCCAGGTCGGCGGCCACCGCGAGCGCATGCTCGCGATCGGGACCTTCACCGCAGAGCAGCAGGCGGGCCGGGATCTCGTTCTGGATCGACGCGAAGGCCCGCACCACGTCGGCCACGCGCTTGACCGGCCGGAAGTTGCTCGCGTGCACGATCACCCGCTCCTCGCTGCCGCGCTCGTAGAAGCGCGCGTTCGCCGCCGGCTTGTAGCGCTCCGTGTCGACGAAGTTCGGGATCACGTGGATCGGCTTCTTCATGCCGAAGGTCAGCTGCGTCTCCTCGGCCAGGAACTGCGAGACCGCGGTCACCGCATCCGACTGCTCGAGCGCGAAGCGCGTCGGCCGCATGTACGAGCGGTCGGCGCCGACGACCGTGATGTCGGTGCCGTGCAGCGTCGTGATGAAGCGCAGCGTCTTGCCCGACATCTCGCGCGCCAGGAACGCGCTGACCGCGTGCGGGATCGCGTAGTGCACGTGGAAGAGGTCGACCTTGTGCTGCTCGTGGACCTCGAGGATGCGGGTCGCGAGCGCGAGGTCGTACGGCGGGTAGCGGAACAGCGGATAGCCCGAGACGTCGACCATGTGGAACTGCAGTCCGGGGATGCCGCGCTTGAGCCTGGTCGGGCGCGCATAGCTGATCAGGTGCACTTCGTGCCCGAGCTTGGCCGCGTGCAGCGCCATCTCGGTTGCGATCACGCCCGAACCGCCGACCGTTGGATAGCAGACGATTCCGAGCTTCAGCGGGCGGGTGGTCACAGCCGGGATCCTAGGCGCCTGCGCGGCCACGTTCAGCGGGCGGCGCCTTGCGGTGCTTCCGGAACCAGGTCTCGACGTAGAGCATCCGGCGCAGGCGGTTGCTCGGGTGCCGGCTGCCGGCGCCGTGGTACTCGTCCTGGATGCGCACGAGCACGGTGTCGACCTTGCGCAGCTTGAGCGCCTGGTAGTACTCCTCGGTCTGGGCCATCGGCGTGCGCAGATCGAGCTCGCCCGTCAGCAGCATCGTCGGCGTCGTCACGTTTCCGACCAGCCGCAGCGGCGAGCGCTGCCAGTGTTCGCTGACGTCGTCCCACGGCAGCTTCTTGAAGTTCGTGTACCAGTACGGACCGTCCGTCGTGCCGACGAAGCTGATCCAGTTGGTGACCGGGAACATCGAGACCGCCGCGCGGAAGCGGTTCGTGCTGCCGACGATCCAGCACGTCAGCACGCCGCCGCCACTGCCGCCGAACACGAACAGATTCTCGGTGTCGACGCCGCCCTTGGCGATCACGGCATCGACGCCGGTCATCAGGTCGTCGTAGTCCTTGCCCGGGTAGCTGTTCTGGATGCCGCACGCGAAGTCCTGGCCGTAGCCGGTGCTCCCGCGCGGGTTGCAGTAGAGCAGCAGATGACCCTTGGCCGCGAGCCACTGCCGCTCGAAGTCGAAGTTCACGCCGTACATCGCGTGCGGACCGCCGTGGATCTGCAGCACGAGCGGGTACTTCTTCGCAGGGTCGAAGTCCGGTGGCTTCACGAGCCAGCCCTGCACCGCGAGCCCGTCGCCCGACTTCCAGGTGATCTCCTCGACCGCGCCGAGCTGCTTGCCGCGCAGCACGTCGTCGTGGACCGCGGTCAGTTTGGCGAACGAACCATTGCGACAGAGTGCGATCGCGCCCGGTTCATGCACGGCGGTCAGCGTCCCCACCACCGTGCCGTCGGGCAGCTCGGCAGCGGGCCGGAACTGCGTGTCCATGCCGCTCAGGGGCGTGAACTTGCCCTGCAGCGACAGCCGCGCCGCGCGCACGGCACCCTGATCCTCATAGGCCAGCAGTACCGCATCGTTCGCACCGCTGCGCGGCGCGCGCAGGCCCTGCACCGACCGGTCGAGCTCGGGCGTCAGGCAGCGGGCCTCGCCGCCCTGGAGCGGCATCGTGTAGGCGCGGCTGATGTGGTGCGTGGCATCACTGCGGTCGAAGCCCGCATAGACGATCTGGTCGCCGAGCACGACCGGGTTCGTGTCCGGGCCGCTCCGGTGCGTGAGCTGCCGCACCGCTCCGGTCTCGACGTCGAACGCGTAGAGCTCCGACTCCTGCACCTGCCAATCCGCGTCCGGCACGCGCAGTCCGTCGCAGACCAGCTCCTTGCCGTCGAGCGTCCACTGCGGTGCGCCGTGGTCGAAGTCGCCACTGCTGATCTGGCGGGGCGTGCCGCCGTCGGCCGGCAGCACGAAGATGTGCCGGTGGCCGCTCGGGGCATAACCGCTCTGGTCGCGCCGGTAGTGCAGGCGCGTGATGACCTTCGCCTCCTCGTGCCACTTCGCGCCCTTGGGTGGCTTCGGCATGTCGATCGGGAAGCCGTCCTTCTCGGGCACGAGCAGGTTGCACGCGAGCCACTTGCCGTCCCGTGACCACTGCAGGTTGCTCGGAGCTTCGGTCACGCGCGTGAGCTGGGTGACCTCGCGCGTCGCCACCCAGACCACGAACACCTGCGTGCCCTTGGGCGTGCCCTCCGCCAGGTAGGCGATGCGCGCGCCGTCCGGTGACCACTGCGGGTCGCTGCCGGCGGCGAGCTGGCGCTGCCGGCCGCCGTCGCTGTCCATCAGCCAGAGTTCGCTGCGGGGCCGGTCCTCGATCTTGTCGAGCCACTGCCGCGTGAACACGATCTGCTTGCCGTCCGGCGACGGGCGCGGGTCCGCGACGGTCTCCCATTCGAGGTAGTCGGGGAGGTCGAGCCGGTTCGGAGTCCCGCGGGTTCCCTGGGCCAGGAGTCCGGGAACGAACAGTGTGAGCACGAGCAGCATGGAGCGGGTCGGCATGGCGGAGTGTCTACGCGGCGGCACCGCTCCCCGCGAGCAGTACGTGGCCGCTGGCTCAGCCGGAGCCGAAACAGGCCGTCAGGAGCGTGACCCGTTCCGCGGACGCAGCTTGCAGCGTGAGCTCGCAGGCGCCGTCGAGGCGCACGGCGTCGCCGGCGTCGAGGCACATGGTCTCGATCCCGTCGCCGCCGACGCGCACCGCCCCGGTCAGCGCGAGCACCAGGCCGGTGCCGGTGCAGGCGACCCGGTGCACGCTGCCGGTCCCGAGCACGACGAACTCCGCAGTCGCGGCGCAGGCGCCGCGGGTCACCATCACGTTGAGGTCCTGAGTCGGACCGCCGATGAGCTTCGCCTGCACCGGGAGCTCGCCACGGAAATCGATGCGCTCGCCGGGCCGCCGCAAATGCACGTGGTGGCCGGCCACGTCGAGATCCATGCCGTCCCCGTGCAGGAGCCAGAGGCTGCGATCGACCCCCGGGTAATGCGAGAAGGGGCCGCTGGTCGCGACGTCGGCGATGCTCACGCGCCAACTGAAGCCGGTGGCCAGGCTCGCGTCCGGCGGATCGATCGCGACCACGCGCGTCGTGCCCGCGCCGTTCTGCCACGGCGTGATCGGCTGCAGCGAACGTGGGATGCGTGTGATCCGCGGCACGAGCAACTCCGCACAGGTTTCGGCGCACCAGGCCGGATCGTCGGCATGGTAGCTGCCGAAGCGCCAGTTCGCGCCGCAGGGTCCGAGGTCGATCACGCTGCCGTCCGTGCGATAGGTGCGCCGCGCGGGCATCTCCCGTGTTTGCGCGAGGGCGAGCCGGGAGGTCGGAACCCGCAGCGCGTAGGCGGTGCCCATGGCCACGGCCACGACGACGCCCCGCGTGGGTTCGAGCAGGGCCGGATGGCCGTGGACGAGGCAGCGGCACGAGGCTGGCAGACCGGCGCCGAGGCGATCCCAGACCCACGCGACGACGTCCGGATGGCTGCCGCTCTGCTGATAGGCGTCACGGTGGGCGCGCGCACAGGGTGGTGCCGCGCTGTCGCGCCCGAGCCAGGCGACGAGGGCGGCGTGCTCCGGTTCCCGCGGATCGAACGCGCGAGGGTGGCGCGCCTTCGCCATGCGCCGCGCCGATCAGACGCCGCTCGCGCGCAGCGTCGGCATGTGCATGCGGGCGCGCAGGCTGCCGTCCGCGGTCCGCTCGGTCGCGAGCGAGCCGCCGAGCGCAGCCGCGGCCTGGCGCAGGCCGTCCCAGGACGGCTCGAGCGCATGCTCGCCACCCCCCGCCGTGATCTCGACCGTCACCTGGTCGTCGCTCGCGCGGGTCTGCACCTGCAACGAACCACCATGGCCGGCCGCCGTCATCGCGCCCAACAGGAGCTGATCGATCGCGGCGCGCAACCGGTCGCTGCGGACCGGGACGAGCGGCAGACCGGCGAGCAGGCAGGTCTGGACCACGAGCGGCATCTGCGCAGCGGCGCGCAGGCGCTGCAGTTCTTCGCCGACGACCACCGCGAGGTCGGCCCGCGGTGCCGTGGTGCCTTCGTCGGCCGCGGCCATCAGCGTGCCGATCATGCCGCCGAGCTCGCAGGTGTGGGCATCGACCTGCTGCATCAGCAGGTCCGGCTCGCGCGGCTCGCGCCCGTCCGCGAGCGGTTGCATGGTGCGGACGACGTTGCCGAGAGCTTCGGCAAGCTGGCGCTCGAGTTCGTGCAGGCGGTCTGGGTGCTTCGGCATCGCGGCCTCCGCTCCCCTATCGGCGAAACCCGCAATGCGACTCAGGCGCCGGCGCTGGCTTCTTCGGGCGCATCCGGCCGGCCGGTCGCGCGCGTCGTGGCGAGGAACTCCTGCGCGAGCGCCAGGTAGTCCTTGGCACCGTTCGAATCGGGTGCGTGCTCGAAGATCGTGCGGCCGAAGCTCGGCGCCTCGGCGAGCTTCACGTTCGAACGGATCATCGTCCGGCTCAGCAGGCCCGGGAAGTGCGTGCGGATCTCGCCGAGCACGTCGTTGGTCAGGTTGGTGCGCAGGTCGACCAGGCAGGGCACGATCGCGCGCACCGCGAGGTGGCGGTTCAAGCGGCGCTGCACGAGCTGGATCACTTCCATCAGCTTCGCCATGCCCTGCAGCGCGAAGTACTCGGGCTGCATCGGGATCAGCACCTGGTCGGCCGTGACCAGCGCGTTGGCCGCGAGCACGCCGAGCGCCGGCGGGCAGTCGATCAGCACGAAATCGAAGCTGCCCGTCTCGGGCCAGGCTTCGAGCGCTTCGCGCAGGATCGTCTCGCGGCCGATGCGGTTCGCGAGCACCTGCTCGACGCCGTTCAGCGTCGTGTCCGAGGGCACCAGGAACAGCCGCTCGGTCGCAGTCGGCTGCACGAGCTCGCCCAGGGGCGTGCCCTCGACCAGCAGGTTGGTGATCGTCTTCGCCTCGAGCTCAGGGCGCCGGTCGAGGTGCAGCGAGCAGTTGGCCTGCGGATCCATGTCCAGGAGAAGCACCTTCTTGCCCAGACGTGCGAGCGCCGCGCCGAGATTGACCGCGGTCGTGGTCTTGCCGACACCGCCCTTCTGGTTGATGACCGCGACGCAGTTCATGGTCGCGCAGTATCGTCGCCGGCATGACCGACCTGAAGACCCTGCTCGCCCCGATCTCCACGTTCGTCAAGGGCCTCGACCTCAGCGACGCCAAGGCGGCCGAAGCCGCGCTGAACGCGAAGTTCCCGCCCGCCACCACCACCCCGATCCGCGCCACCGCCCTGCAGGCCCTCGCCGCCGGCACGATCTGCGACAAGGAGAACGGCGGGATCAAGTTCTCGCGCGTCAGCAAGCCCAAGGACGACCCCGGCGGCTGCTCGATCGACGCGGTGTTCATGCGCGACTGCGCGGGGCCGGTGCACACGCACACCAAGGGGGAGGCGTGCCTGTGCTTCGCGACCGAGGGCAAGCCGGCGTTCGACGGGCGCACCGAGACCTGGGTGGTGATGCGCTCGGGCTCGCGCCACATGCCGACCGTCCAGGGTGGGGCGATGTTGATCCTGTACTGGTGGCCGGAGGGGGCGGTGGAGTGGAAGTGAGAGGTCGGTCGAGCTAGGGCCGCTCTTCTCCGGGATCGCGCAGCGCCCAGCTGAAAGCGCCGCCGATCCCACCGAGCAGGAACCCCAGGGGTCCGGTGACGAAGATCCCGAGCAACGGACCCTGGTTCGCGTCCGGGGTGAACACGATGGGGCCGAAGAAGCCGGCGAGGAAGCCGATCGAGCCGGTCACGAGCGCACCCTGCAGCACGTAGCGGGTCCATCCTGGCGGCGTCACCGGCCGGCGACCGATGCTCCACGCCGCCGCGATCGCGGCGAGCAGCGCGAGCAGCGCTGCCACGAAGGGGGCGGCCCGACCTGGCGGGAGCAGCGCGCTGGCGATCCAGAAGACGAAGAAGTTGACCGCGAAGAACGCGATCCCCGCGAGGAACGCGCGGCCGGGCTTCACCCCAACAGGACCGAGAGCCCCACGAGCGGCAAGGCCCCCTCGGCGACATAGGGTTCCGCGACCTTGACCCCGATCCTCGCGCCGTAGGCGCGGTCGCGGATCTCGATGCGTTCCCAGATGTCGAGCTTCTTGATGAAGTGCTCGTTCGACGCACCCTTGAGTTGCGAGGTGTAGCACTCGACGACCTCGCGCTTCTTGTCCCAGACCTTGGTGATGTCGATGCAGATGGTCGGCTCGACCGGCTCGTGCAGCGGATAGCGCAGCACGAGGCTCGGGCGGTGCGGCGGGCCGAGGTCCGGCCAGAGACGGGTCAGGCCCGCGAGGAAGAACGTGCTCGACACGAGCTGCGCGGTCGCGACATGGTCGGGGTGCGGATCCTTGGCGATCGGCGCGAGCAGGAGCTTGGGCTGCAGCTTGCGGATCACGCCGACCAGCGCGCGGCGCGCCTCCTCGGAGTCGCCGACCATCGTGTCGGGGAGGCCGCCGCTCAGGCGTTCGGAGAGGCCGAGCACCTTGGTCGCGGCGGCGCGCTCCTTGGCGCGGGTGTCGGCGTCGCCGCGCGTGCCCATCTCGCCGCGCGTCATGTCGAGCACCGCGACCTTCTTGCCCTGGGCGATCAGCAGCAGCATCGCGCCGGCGCAGGCGATCTCGGCATCGTCGGGATGGGGCGCAACCACGAGGACGTCGCAGGTCATAGCTCGAGCATTCCGTGCGCGTTGGCGAAGGGGTCGGCGGCGCCGAGCAGGATGTCGGCGAGGCCGAAGCCGTGCGTGACCAGGAAGGGCAGCGGCGGCAGGACGCGTTCCTGCAGCCGGCCCTTCGGCAGGAGATTGCTGCACAGGCGCCGGACCTGGCGATGGCCGGTACCTTCGCGGTTCTGGCGCGAGTTGCGGACCTTGAGCAGCAGCTTCTGCAGCTCCTCGAGCGAGCGGCTCTTCGCGCGCTCGAAGGCCCCGACCATCGCCTTGTCGGCGTCGCGGACCTTGTCGGCGAGGTCGCTGAGATCGCGCTTGAGCGTCGCGGTGACCTGATCGAGCCGTTCCTCGACTGCGCTCTGCTCGTCGAGCGGCAGCTTCTCGGCGAGGCGCTCGGGCCCCTGCGCGAGATCCGGCAGATCCCAGTGGTAGCGGGCCAGCAGCTTCTGCAGGCTCGGTTCGACCAGCGTGAGGGACGCGCGCGGCACCAGCACCGGCTGCGGCACGCCGAGCTTCTGGTAGAGCGGGCCGGCGATCGCCATGTAGGCGATCTCGCCAGGACCGACGACGCTCGCGATCGTCGGCAGGCACGCGTCCTGCCAGAGCGGCCGCAGCAGCACGCCCGGCGACAGCGCCTCGCGCCGCACCAGGGGCTCGCCGTCGGAGAGCGCCTGGCGCAGGCCGCCGACGCGCTCGAACATCAGCGTGTTCGCGGGGTCGAGCGTCACGTCGAGGCCGATGTCGGCGATGTCGTCGGTCGCCTGCCGGGTCGCGGCCCGGATCGTACCCGTCTGTTCGAACCACTTCGGCAGGACTGCGAGCGCTTCGGCCGGCAGGTCGCGCGGTTCGATCACCTGCAGGCCATGCTTGCCGAAGAGCGCGTAGAGCAGGCGCGCAAAGCTGTCGCCGAAGTGCTCGTCCGCGTGGCGTGGCCGGAACACCTCGAGCACCTGCTGCCGGAACTCGGTCGCCGGCAGCAGATCGGCCGCGGCGGCGAGCGCGGTCTCGAGCGCGCGTCCGACCGGCAGGTCGCGCGCGCATTCGCCCTGGTGCTGGACCTCGAGGCGGAAGCGCTGCACCTCCTGGTTCTGGTTCACGAGGAACGCGCGGTTCATCTCGTCGAGGTCGTGGTCCTCGGTGTGGTTCCAGAAGATCGGCACGACGCGCTGGCCGGGCAGCGCTGCCTGCAGTCCCTGCGCGAGGCGGACCGCGGTCGCGGCCTTGTGCACCGAGTAGAGCGGGCCGCCGAAGAGGCCCGGCTGCTGGCCGGTCACGACGAAGAAGGTCTTGCCGTCGGCGCAGGTCTCGGCGGCCGCGCGTACCGCGTCGGGGGCTTCGTGGCTGGCCGCATAGGCGAGCAGCGCCTGGCTCAGTGCCGCCGGCGGGATCAGCCGGCGCGTGTTGAGCGGCGCGCGCTTGAGCAGGTCCTCGACCGACCGCGGGCGCTTGCCGAGCAGCGGCACGAGGCTCGGATCCTCCTCGAGATAGCGCAGGTGGATCTCGGTCGCATCGAGATGGCGGAACGGGATGTGGCGGAGACCGTGGCTCAAAGCACGCTTGAGCATTGCAGGGTCACCGCCGCGAGGCCAGTCTGGCCTCGTCGGCGAACCGCGCGGCCGCGGTCCGGATCTTCGTCAACCACTGCGCGTCGTCGGGGGCGAAGCACTGCAGGATGCCACGGCTCTGGCTGATCAGGCCGCCGAGGCCGCGCCGGTCGAAGGCCGCCGCGACGTCCTCGGCCTTCGCGCCCTGGGCGCCGACGCCAGGCAGCAGGAGCCACGCGCGCGGCATCAGCGCGCGCAGCTTCGCGAGCTCCTGCGGATAGGTGGCGCCGACCACCGCGCCGACGTTGCTGTAGGCGTCCGGCCTGCCGATGCCGCTCCCCCACTTGTGCACGAGGCGGGCGACCGTCTCGCAGAGCGTGCCGGCGCCGACCGGCAGGTCCTGCAGTTCCCTGGCGCCGGGGTTGCTCGTGCGCACGAGCACGAACGCGCCCTTGCCCTGCGTGCGGCAGTAGCCGAGCCAGGGTTCGATCGAATCGCTGCCGAGATAGGGATGCAGCGTGACCGCGTCGGCGCAGGCGTAGTGGCCCGCGGCGTAGGCCTCGGCGGTGCTGCCGATGTCGCCGCGCTTGATGTCGGCGATCACCAGCATCCCGGCCGAGCGGGCCAGCGCGCAGGTCGCCTCGTAGGCCAGATAGCCCTCGGCGCCGAAGCGCTCGAAGAACCCGATGTTCGGCTTCACCGCCGGCGCGACGGGCGCGAGCACGGGCAGCACGCGCTCGTGGAACGCGAGGATGCGGCGTGCCGGAGTCTCGCCGGGCGCGAGGGCTTGCGGCAGCGCCTCGGGCCGCGGGTCGAGGCCGACGACGATCGGCGCCATGCCGCGCGCGATCCGCTCGGCCAACGCGGCGCTGAACTCCGGTTGCATGGCCGACCAGACTAGCATGGAGCCGAAGAAACGCTTGGTTGCCTCCGCGTGATGCGGTCTCTTGTGCCGCGCCGCCGGCAGCACGTCCGCCCGGCGGGCACTGCCCTCGATCCGGAGCGAAAGCGATGGAGTACGCGAAGACGATCCTGCTGGTCTGCCTGGCCGTGGTGGCGGTCGCCTTCGCCGCGATCTTCGTGCGTGATCTGCTCCGACCCCGTGATGGCAGCGTGCGGCCGACGCCCTACGAGCTGCTGGTCGGCGTCGTGACCGACTTCTTCGACGCGCTCGGCATCGGCTCGTTCGCGACGACGACCTCGTTCTATCGCGCGCGCAAGACGATCGACGACCGGCTGCTGCCCGGCACGCTGAACGTCGGGCACACGATCCCGACCTTCGCCCAGGCCTTGATCTTCACGCAGAAGATCGAGGTCGACGTCAAGACCCTGATCGCGATGATCGTCGCCGCCGTGGTCGGCGCGCTGCTCGGGGCCAACGTCGTCTCGCGCTGGCCGCGGCAGCGGATCCAGTTCGGCATGGGCGTTGCGCTGCTCACGATCTGCGTCGTGATCGTCTACCGCCAGTTCGCGAACACCGCCGGCGGAGACGCGATCGGGCTCTCGGGCGGTCTGCTCGCGATCGGCCTGACCGTGAACTTCGTGCTCGGCGCGCTGATGACGATCGGCATCGGACTCTATGCGCCCTGCCTCGTGCTCGTGAGCTTGCTCGGCATGAACGTCGACACGGCGTTCCCGATCATGATGTGCTCGTGCGCGTTCCTGATGCCGCTCGCGAGCATCCCGTTCATCCGCCAGGGCAGCTATGCGCCCGGTGCGGCGCTGGGGCTGACGCTCGCCGGCCTGCCAGCGGTCCTGGTCGCGGCGTTCCTCGTCGAGTCGTTGCCGCTCTACTGGCTCAAGTGGCTCGTCGCCGCGGTCGTCGTCTACACCGGCGTGATGTTGATCAGGGCCTCTCAGCGCCGCACGTAGACGAGCAACCGCGGCTCCGCCGGAATCGGGATCGCCCGGAATCCGCCGGCTGGCGCCGCCCGGGGCCGCCGCTCTTCGTCCCAGAACACGACGCACACGTCCCCGCCCGGGAGCTCGGTGGTGCTCGGCGGCTTGCGGGAGAGCACCGGGAAGTTCTGGTTCGTCGCATGGAAGTTCCAGAGGTTGGCTCCCTCCGCCGCGAGTGCGTACCAGTTGCCCGCGTGGGCGAGCGGATTCAGGTGCGCGCGGTTCCAGGGTGCGGCGAAGCTCGCGAACACCGGCAGCACGACGCCCTGCTTCGGCACCTGGCCGGTCGCGCAGAGGTACTGCTCGAGGCGATGGCTTGCGTCACGCAGGTAGCCGACCGTCGTGATCCAGAACGAGCCGATCACCACCGCGATCGCCACGGCCAGCAGCCGGAGCGCGGCCCGGGACTGCGGCAGCTCGAGTGCCGGCAGCAGCAGCAGCGGCCAGAGCAGCGCGAGCCGCGACACGAGCGCGCCGCCGCTCGCGAGCACGTCCGGCAGCAGCAGCACGCCGGCCACCACCACCAGCGCGAGCCAGGCGAAGGCGGGTTCCGCGCGCTCGCTCCCGTCGCGCCGGCCGCGCAGCGTCACGCACCCGAGCCCGAGCAGGATCGCATCGAGCACGCCCGCCGCCGGGAGCTGGGAGTCGGTCACGATCAGGCCACGTTGCGTGACCAGGTAGAGCAGCCGCGGCCAGAGTTCCGGCCGGCGGAACTCGTTCGTCGGTTGTTGCGCGAGGAACCAGGACAGCAGCGCGAAGGCGGGGAGCAAGGCCGCGAGCAGCAGGCAGCGGGAGCGCAGCACGGCCGGTCGCATGGTCAGGAGCCCGATCCCGAGCAGCGTGAGGAGTGCGAGCAGCAGGCCGACGACGTGCGCGAAGTAGAGCAGGACCAGCAGGAGCGCGAGCAGCAGCGTGCTGCCCATGTCCATGGTGTCACGCCGGCGCCGCCAGAGTCCGAGCACCGCGAACAGGAGCGGCAACGACACGCAGAAGTTGTGCAGGCCGAGCTGCAGCGAGAAGTTGAACACGAACGCGAAGCCGAGCAGGCCGAGCAGCCAACGCGCGCGGCCCGCGAATTACAGGACCGCGAGCGGCAGCGTGAGCGCATAGAGCGTCAGCAGCAGCTTCTCCGCGGTCGCCGGCGCGAAGAGCGCGAGCAACGGCTGCAGCAGCGCGTAGCCGAGCCAGTTCGGGAACGGCGCGAAGTTGCGCGTGAAGTGCTCCTGCAGCAGCGGCAGCTCCGGCCAGGCATGCAGCACCCACGCCTGGTAGAGGTGGCTCGGGCCGTCCTGGCTCGGATAGTGCGGTGCGAGCCAGATCGGCACGACGTGCAGCGCGAGCAGCGCGCACACGATTGCGGACCTCGCCATGCCGGGATGCCCCGGTCAGCCCTGGTCGAGCGTGCTCGCCGGGCGTTTGGGTTTCGCGAGCTCCCGCGCGATGTCGCCGAGATCCCCGTGGCGTATCTGCTGCAGCCGCCACGCAGCGTCGAACAGGAGCACGACTCCAGGTCCGTGCAGCGCGGTGCTGCCGTACTCGTAGCTCGGGCTCACGCCGGTGCGGAACTGCCAGCCGACCTTGACGCTCCAACCGCTCTCGTCGCGCCACGCATAGGCGAGGGCGACGCAGTCGTCGCGCGCCTCCCAGGCGAGGGTCGGGGCTCCGAGCCGGTCGACGCAGTGCGCGAGGTCGGTCTCGCCGGGCTGCAGACCATCGGTCGCACCCGCCTGCACCGGCTCGTCGAGACCCTCCTGGACGTAGCGGATCGTCACGCAGCCGGTGAGCAGGGGCAACAGGACGCAGACGGCGGCGAACCGCATGGCTACTTGCCGGGGAAGCGCTCGGCGTCGCGCGCGTCGTTGTCGGCCTTCTCGTGCACGTCCTCCCAGGGCATCGCGTACTGCGTGCGATGCGCCGCGAGGGACTTGCCGACGCTGTAGAGCACCTGGTTCTCGTCGAAGAAGACCCAGAGCCGGTCGGTGCGGGCGTCGATGTTGCCGAAGTTCACGATCAGCAGGATCAGGCCTGCGTACTTGGTCGTGACGTGGTCGTAGCGGTAGGCGGAGCGTTTGTAGAGCTGCACGACCTCGGTCGGCGCGCCGAGCAGATCGACGACCTCCTTGGCCGTGGTCTTCCCGGGTTGCAGCCGCTCGAGCAGCTGTGGATCGAGCGGCTCGTTCTCGGAGCCGCGACCCATCACGCAGGCCGAACAGAGCAAGGAGAGCAGCAGGATGGCAGACGATCGCAACATGGTTGGCAGCGTAGTTCAGGCCGCGAGGAATGTCTCACCGGCCAGGTTCGCGAACAGGATTCCTTCCGTGGTCAATCGGATGCGCGAACCCTCGAACACGAGCCACCCTCGCTGCTGCAGGTCGCGGAGCGCGGCGGCGAAGTGCTCCTCCATCGTGAACCCGAGCCGCGCGCCGATCGCGGCGAGGTCGACGCCGTCACGGCGCCGGATGCCGAGCCAGAGCGCCTCCGCGGCACGCTGCCGCGGCGTCAAGGTCTCGGCGCTCGCCACCGGCAGCAGGCCGCGGCGCAGCGAATCCGACCAGGCCGGGAGCGCCTTGAGGTTGGTGCTGCGCACGCCGGCGCGGTGGCTCGCGGCGCCCGGCCCGACACCGACGTAGTCCCCCTGCAGCCAGTAGTGGTCGTTGTGGCGGCACGCCCCGCCGCGGCCGGCGAAGTTGCTGATCTCGTAGGCCGTGAATCCGGCGTCGGCGAGCCGCGCGCGCGTGAACTCGAACATCGCGCGGTCGACGCGGTCGTCGTTCTCGCGCATCCTGCCCTGCTGCAGGTCCCGGAAGAAGCGCGTGCCCGGCTCGAAGGTCAGGCTGTAGCAGGACAGGTGGTCTGGGCCGAGCGCGAGCGCATGCTCGAGATCCTGCTGCCACTGCGCGGGCGTCTGCCCGGGCAGCGAGAACATCAGGTCGAGGTTCAGGTTGGTGAAACCCGCGGCGCGGAACGCCGCGAACGCGGCTTCGGTCTGCGCCGCGGAATGCGCGCGGTCGAGCAGTTGCAGGTGGCTCGCGTGGAAGCTCTGCGCGCCGAGGCTCGCGCGGTTGACGCCGGCCGCGCGCGCCAGCGCCGCCTTCGCGGGGGTCGTGCTCTCGGGATTGGCTTCGAGCGTGACCTCCCCGACCGCGGCGAGATCGACATGCGCGGCGAGGATCGCGAGGAGCCGCGCGAAGCGCGCCTCGTCGAGCAGCGTCGGCGTGCCACCGCCGATGAACACGCTCGCGGGGCGCCGCGGGGGCGCGGCGAGCGCGAGCTCTTGCGCGAGGCCCTCGAGGTAGGACTCGAACTCTTCCTCACGCTGCGGCACGTACGAGTTGAAGTCGCAGTAGCCGCACTTGACCACGCAGAACGGCACGTGGACGTAGAGCGTGGTTCCGGAACCTGGCGGCGGCGGCACGCCGCAGAGACTACCGCTCTTCGCCGAACTCGCGCGCCATCGTCGCGTGCAGCTTGCGCAGGGCCTCCTGCTCCATCTGCCGCACACGTTCGCGCGTCAAGCCGATCTTCTCGCCGATCGCCTTGAGCGTCATCGGCTTGCCGTTGCCCAGGCCGTAGCGCATGCGCAGGATCTGCGCCTCGCGTTGGTCGATCAGCAGCAGCAGCTCGTTGAGGCGCTGGATCTCCAATGTGACGAAGAGCTCCTCCTCGGGCGGCCTCGCGGCGGGATCGGCGAGCATCTCGCTGAAGACGTCGCCGCCGTCCTCGCTCATCGACCGCACGGGTGCGGTCGAGGCCAGCACGGTCTCGCGCACGACATCCCAGTTGTGTTCGGGCAGCTCGAGCTCCTCGGCGACCTCGGCCGAGGTCGGGACCCGGCCGAGCCGGTAGGTCAGCTCCATCTGCATCGACTTCCAGCGCGACACGATCTCGGCCATGTAGCTCGGCACGCGCACGGTCTTCACCGTGTTCACGAGTGCGCGGCGGATGCCCTGCTTGATCCACCAGGTGGCGTAGGTCGAGAAGCGGCAGCCGGCGGCGGGGTCGAACTTCTCGACCGCCTTCATCAAGCCGATGTTGCCCTCCTCGATCAGGTCCATGAACGTCAGGCCGCGGTTCACGTAGTTCTTCGCGATCGAGACCACGAGCCGCAGGTTGGCCCGGATCATGTGTTCGCGCGCCGCGAGGTCGCCCTTGCGGATGCGCCTGGCAAGGGTGATCTCCTGGGCGGCCGTCAGCAGTGCGACCTCGTTGATTTCGCTCAGATAGGTGTCGAGACCGTGTTCCCTCATCCCTGTCGGCTCCCTGTCGTGGTGTGTGGAGTTATCGGACTCCCCACGAGCCGACTTGACCTGCACTGTCGCAGAAGCCGACGCCGTGGTGGCTTCCACGACATCGGCTCCGCGCCGGCCGGCGGATCAGAACAGCGCGTAGATGAACGGCGCCGCCCCGGGCACCAGGGCACTGACCGCGATCAACGAGCCGATGAGGCCGAAGACGAGCAGGAAGGGCAGCAGCCACCACTTCTTGTTCTCCTTCATGAAGGACCAGAAGTCGGCGATCACGCCGGACTCCTTGGTCGTGGCGGCCTCGCGGAAGGACTGTGGCTTCTCGGGTTCGGTGCTCATCGGGTTTCGCTCAGTGGAGGCGCAGGTAGCTGGCCGGAGTGCGCTTGACCGTGCGCGCGTGCCAGTAGGTCCTGGCGTTGCGGTCCCAGGTCCGTTGCATCGGGTCCTTGCCGGTCAGGCGGAAGTACCAGCCGACCGGGGTGACCAGCAGATAGAACAGCAATCCCAGGAGGACGCTGGAGATCAGGATGCCGATCGGGATCGCGATCAGCTCCATCAGGACGAAGACGGGCAGCAGCAGGGCCTCGAGCGCGAGCAGCGCCAGCAGGCCGTGCAACACGCCGAAGCCGGTCAGGCCGTAGAGGGCCCATGCCGGCGCCCCCCAGCCGAAGTGCGCCACCAGACCGAGCACGGGGAAGCCGACGAGCGCGATCCAGCCGAACTGGCGCAACGTCTTCTGCGGCGGATGGAAATCGAACTTGATCATGCTCAGTCGAGGGCGAAGGACTTCAGGTACTGCTCGCGATCGACCTTCGGTGCGTTCTTCTGCGCCGTGCGCAGGACCACGAAGTTCTCGAGCACGAGCACGTCCATCTCGGTGCCGAAGAAGCAGCGGATCGCGTCCTGCGGCGTGCAGACGATCGGCTCGCCGCGCACGTTGAAGCTCGTGTTGATCAGCACCGGGCAGCCGGTCCGCGCCTTGAAGCTGCGGATCAGGGCAGCGAGCCGTGGATTGCGCTCGTCGTCGACCGTCTGCAGCCGCGCCGAGTAGTCGACGTGGGTGATCGCCGGGACGACCGAGCGCAGCTGCTTGAGCTTGTCGATGCCGTGCAGGCCGGGTTCGACGGGTTTCCGCTTCTCCTCGCGCACCGGGGCCACGATCAGCATGTAGGGACTGTCGTGTCTGGCGGCGATGTCGAAGTACTCCCCCGCATCCTCGCGCAGCACGATCGGTGCGAACGGCCGGAACGACTCGCGGAACTTGATCTTGAGGTTCATCACGCTCTGCATCTTGGGCGAGCGCGCATCGCCGATGATCGAGCGCGAGCCGAGCGCACGTGGCCCGAACTCCATCGGACCCTGGAACCAGCCGATCACGTTCTCCTTCTCGATCAGTTCGGCGACGCGATCGACCAGGCGCGCCTCGTCACGGTACTCCTCGAACACGAGCGCGTGTTCTTCGAGATGCGCCTTGATGTCGCGCGAGTCGAAGCGTGGCCCGAGCAGGCTGCCGCGCTGGGAATCGGTCGGCACGACCTTGCGCGGCTGCTCGAGCAGGTGATGCCAGACGAACTGGGCGGCGCCGAGCGCGCCGCCGGCGTCGCCCGCGGCGGGTTGGATCCAGATGCGTTCGAAGGGGCCTTCGCGCAGGATCTTGCCGTTGCCGACGCAGTTCAGGGCGACGCCACCGGCCAGGCAGAGGTTCTTCTCACCGGTCGTCCGATGCGCGAAGCGCGCGGTGCGCAGCATCACTTCCTCGGTCACGCTCTGGATCGAGGCCGCGACGTCCATGTGGAACTGCTCGAGCCGATCCTCGGGCGTGCGCACGGGTGCGCCGAAGAGCGCCGCGAACTTCGCGTTCGTCATCCGCAGTCCGGCGCAGTAGTCGAAGTAGGACAGGTCGAGCCGATAGCTGCCGTCCTCCTTCAGGTCGATCAGGCGCTCGAAGATCCGGTCGCGGTACTTGGGCTCGCCATACGGGGCGAGACCCATCAGCTTGTACTCGCCGGAGTTGACCTTGAACCCGCAGTAGTAGGTGAACGCGGAGTAGAGCAAGCCGAGCGAATGCGGGAAGCGGATCTCGTGCGCGAGCTCGATCTGGTTGCCACGGCCACGCCCTACGCTCGTCGTCGCCCACTCGCCGACTCCGTCCATCGTCAGGATCGCCGCGGACTCGAAGGGCGACGGATAGAACGCGCTCGCCGCGTGGCTCTCGTGGTGCTCGGGGAACACGATCGGGTGCTTGGGTGCGGCGCCGAGCGCGCGCTTGATCGCCGACCGCATCTGCAGCTTGCCACCCAGCCAGAGCGGGATCGCCTTGCTGAACGAACGGATCCCGCGCGGCGCGTACCCCAGGTAGGTCATCAGCAGGCGCTCGAACTTCAGGATCGGCTTGTCGTAGAAGGCGACGAAGTCGAGATCGGCGGCGCGGATGCCGGCCTGCTCGAGGCAGAAGGCGACCGCGCGCCGCGGGAAGTCCGGGTCGTGCTTCCTGCGCGTGAACCGTTCCTCCTGCGCCGCGGCGACGATCTCGCCGTCACGCAGCAGCGCGGCCGCAGAGTCGTGGTAGTACGCAGAGATTCCGAGGATGTACGTCGGCATGCGGGCGATCGGGCGGAGGAAGATACCTCAGCCACTGCGCTTGGCTGGCGGGTTGGCAATACCTATCGTTGGGTTGTGGCTCGTAGCTGGATCTCGCGCCTCGTTCTCGCCGGGGGCAGCACGCTCGTCGCCGTGGTAGTGCTCGATCTTGGCCTTCGCACCGTCGGGATCCCCAAGGGTGAGGTGCTCAGGCACTGGCTCGAGGACGCGGAGCACCAGCCCGTCAACTACGAGCTGGCGAAGCAGCGTGGGGATGTGGTTCCGTTCTCTCCGGCGCCGCGGCCACGGACCACCTGGCGTCCAGGTCTGAAGTTCTACATGTGCTACAACGGCCCGCGCCAGCCGAGCATGGACGAGCATGGCTGTGTGCCGGTGGTCATCAACAGCAGAGGCATAAGAGAGCGCGAAGAAGTAACTTACGACAAACCACCCGGACAGCGCCGCGTGCTCTGTGTCGGCGACTCCTTCACCTTTGGCTGGGGGATCCCAGTGGAAAAGTGCTGGGTCCGGTTGCTCGAGGGGGAACTCGCCAGGGAGGGTCCTTGGTGCACGGTCAACTGTGGGGCGTCGGGCGCGATCTACATCGACGAGTACTGCGCGGCCGTGCAGGGCGCCTACCACCGCTACGACCCCGACATCGTGGTGCTGACGATCTGCCTCAACGACGTCGCGTTGATCCCCGAAGCACTGCTCTTCCCGCGGCCGCCGACACAGCACTGGTTGCGCGGCGTCTCGGCGATCGCTGACGCCGCGATAGGCGCGTGGGATGCCCGCCACCGCCTCGAGCTGCCGCCGGGCCTCGACTACGGGAGGATCCTGCTCGACCTGCCGGCGACCGACCCGTTCTACAAGGTCCGTGGCGAGGAGCGCGCCGTGTTCTGGGGCGACGGCACCCCGCAACAGGCGTTGCGTGGCTTCCGCGACTGGTGTCGTGAGCGCCGGATCGCGCTCCGCCTGGTGATCTGGCCGCTGCTGCAGGGCCTGGGCCCGGGCCAGCACTATCCGTTTGCCACCCTCCACGCCGTGGTCCGCGAGTTCTGCAAGCAGGAAGGCATCGAGCTCTTGGATCTGCTGCCGGTGTTCGCGGGTCGTGATCCCGAGCAGTTCTGGATCACGCCGGCCGACCTGCACGCGAACGAGGCCGCGCAGGCCTTGGCCGTCCCGCACATCGCCCGCTTCCTGGTCGAGACCGGGGCCACGCGGCCGCGCTGAACTTGCCGCGCAACTCTCACGTGCGGAGTGAGTCCTCTGCACGACGAAGAAACCGCACTTTCTGGCGAGAGCAAAATTGACCAGGGGGGGGTGATCTTTTAGGAACTTCGACCCCGTTCGTGACCCCCTTGGCCTCCGTGGCGCCCTGTTCTGCGGAGGAGCCGCAAGGTGGGGATACGGGCTGGATCCTCTGTTTCCCTGAAGTGCCGGACAAGACCTGCGCAGGCCGAGGTCTCCGGCGGGCCGACGGCAAGACTGCTCTCGCGTGGAGCGCAGTTCAGCTTTCGGCATGGGCAACCACGGATGAGGTTCGACCTTGACCGTACTCTTTCCTCCTTCGAGCAACCGTATCCCGGCGCTGCTTGGCGCGCTCGTCCTCCTGGGCGGCGTGCTGGCGGTGTTCGTGGTCTGGTTCTGGTTCTCCCCGCGCCACACCGACGTCGGCTACCAGCCGATC
>CAZSKV010000378.1:0-16944 GCA_964607495.1 uncultured candidatus Brocadiaceae bacterium | reverse complement strand
ATCGAGGTCTGGAAGAGCGATGGCACCACCGCGGGCACGGTCCTGGCCGCCGACATCTATCCAGGCGCGAACACCAGCTCTTCGCCGAGCGGCTTCACGGTGCTCGGTGCCAACGTCTATTTCGCGGCGACCGATTCGACCACGACGACCGGGACCGGGCGCGAGCTCTACAAGTACGACGGGACGACGGCGACGCTCGTGAAGGACCTCTATGCCGGCACCTCGAGCGGCATCAGCGGCACCGGCAACATGGTGGCCGTCGGCCCGACGCTCTACCTGGCCGGCAACGACGGTACCAACGGCATCGAGCTCTGGCGCAGTGACGGCACGAACGCCGGCACGCTGCTGGTCGCGAACATCAACACGGCCGCGGCGGCCTCTTCGAGCCCGGCGCTGCTGACGCCGTTGGGTGCGAAGGTGATCTTCAACGCCACCGACGGCCTGACCGGCATCGAGCCCTGGGTCAGCGACGGCACGGCGGCCGGCACGGTGCTGCTGCTCGACTGCGCGCCCACGACCTTGTCCTCGTCGCCGGCGATCTACACACCGGCCGGCGCGCGCGTGTTCTTCACCGCCTTCGACGGCACGGCGACCACGGGCACCGGCCGCGAGCTCTACGTGACCGACGGCACGCCCGCCGGCACGAAGCTGGTGATCGATCTCTACGCGGGCACCCTGTCGGGATGCTCGACGATCGGCCTGCTCGCGGTCGGCGCGAACGTTCTCTTCGCCGGGCAGACGCTCGCGACGGGTTCCGAAGGCTGGATCAGCGACGGCACCGCCGCCGGCACCACGCTCTACGCCGACTTCTGGCCGGGCGCGGGCAACGGCTTCCCGGCGCCCTTCTATGCCTTCGGTGGCAAGCACTACGCCAACGCGACCGACGGGTCGTTCTCCGGCGGCAACTTCGAGCTGATGGTGACCGACGGCACGGCCGCCGGAACCAAGCTGATCAAGGACATCTGGCCGGGCGGCCAGGCCGGTGACCCACAGAGCTTCTTCACGCTCGCGGGCAAGCTCTACTTCCTGGCCAACGAGGGCAACAACACGGGCATCGAGCTCTGGACCTCGGATGGGACCACGGCCGGCACGGTGATCGTGAAGGACATCAACCCGGTCGGCAGCACGGCCGCCTCGTCGAGCCCGGGCGTGATGGTCAAGTTTGGCGACAAGGCCTGCTTCAGCGCCAACAACGGCAGCCTCGGCGTCGAGCTCTGGGAGACCGACGGCACCTCGGCAGGCACCAAGCTGCTCAAGGACATCAACACGGCCGGCACCGGCAACTCGAGCTCACCGGCGAACCTGACGGTGCACGGCAACCGGATGTACTTCTCGGCCAATGACGGCGTGAACGGCGTCGAGCTCTGGGTCACGGACGGCACGAGCGCCGGCACCGTGATGCTCAAGGACATCAACACGACCTTGCCCGGAGCTTCGTCCTCGCCGGCGAATCTGACGCCGGTCGGCAATGCGCTGTACTTCACGGCGAACGACGGCCTGAACGGCATCGAGCTCTGGGTCAGCGACGGCACCAGCGCCGGCACGACGATGGTCAAGGACCTGAATGCGGGCACCTTGAGCTCGTCGCCGTCGCTGCTGACGCGCCTGGGCAACCGCGTGTTCTTCCGCGCGACCGACTCGGCGGCCTCGGGCCTCGAGCCTTGGATCTCCGACGGCACCGCGGCCGGCACCGTGTTGCTCAAGGACATCTATCCGGGGACCTTGTCCTCGTCGCCGGTGAACCCGACCGTGGCCGGAGCGAAGCTCTTCTTCGTGGCCTCCAACTCGACCGCAACCACGGGGACGGGCACCGAGCTCTACGTGACCGACGGCACGCCGGCGGGCACGCAGCTGCTCGAAGTCCAGGCGGGCACCGGCAGCGGCGCCACGACTTCGGCGCTCACGCTCGTGGCGCTCGGCAACGGCGTGCTCTTCTCCGGCAACAACGGCACCGCCGTGAACGGCGCGGAACTCTGGTTCAGCGACGGCACGATCCCCGGGACCGTGCTCGTGAAGGACATCAACGTCGGCACCGCGTCCGCCTCACCGGCGAACATGACCCGGCTCGGCAGCAAGGTGCTGTTCAACGCCACCAATGGCACGAGCGGGATCGAGCCCTTCGTGACCGACGGCACCAACGCCGGCACCATCCTGCTCGGCGACCTCTACCCCCTGACCGGCTCGTCCTCGCCGACCGCCTACGTGGTCGCGGGCAATGGCGCGTTCTTCACTGCCTTCGACGGCACGGCCACCACCGGAACCGGGCGCGAGCTCTACCTGACCGACGGCACGCCCGCCGGCACCGCACTGGTGAAGGACATCTTCCCCGGCACCTCGAGCGGCTGCTCGGCGAGCCCGGTCGCGGTCGGCATCGGCAAGACCATCGTGGTCAACGCCAACGACGGCGTCGCCGGCACCGAGCTCTGGACCAGCAATGGCACGGGCGCGGGCACGACGCTGCTCGGCGACCTCAATCCGGGCAGCACGGTCGGCGGCGGCGCCACGAACTTCATGGTCGTCGGCGACAATCTGGTGTTCTCCGCCACCAACGGCACGTCGGTCACCGCCAACCCGCTGGCCGTCGGCACCGAGCTCTGGTCGGTGTCGCTCACGAGCCTCGGCGCGAGCGAAGCGGCGACCTTCGGCACGAGCTGCCAGGGCACTGGTACGCCGACGATCGGAGTCAGCGGTGGCGCGCCGTACATCGGCAATGCCGCATTCAGCGTGGACCTGAGCAACGCGGCGGCATCCGCTCCGACGCTGCTCTTCCTCAACAACTCGCGCGGGGATCTGCCGATCGGCCCCTGCACGATCTACCCGTCGCTCTCCCCGGCGATCAGCTTCGGCACGTCGACGAACGCCAGCGGAGCTGCGGCCACCGGCGTGTCGATCCCGCCGGGCCCCTGGAACATCGGCATCCAGCTCTACTTCCAGTACGTGATCGTCGACGCGGGTGGGCCGATCCTCGGCCTCGCGAGCTCGAGCAACGGCCTGCGCATCCGCATCGGCGGCAGCTGACCGGTCTTGCTGGTCCCCTTTGTTGGGCCATTCCCGGGCCCAGCGAAGGGGACCAGTCTTCAGTCGCGGCGCACGTGCAGCACGAAGTCGCGCAGGCTGCCCCGCGTGAGGTCGACCTGTCCGGGGTCGAGCCGCAGCTGCGGCTGGCCCGCCGCCGCGGCGAACTCGAGCGCGTAGAGGCCCGGGGGGAGCGTCCCGAAGTCGAAGCGGCCGTCCGCGTCCACCGTCGTTCCGCGCGTCACGTTCTGGCGCCGGAGCAGCAGCAGCGGCAGCTCGACACCCTCGGGACGGCCTGCGACCGTCCCGCGGAACACGAGGAACTCCTCGAGCACGAGCGGCTGCGGCAGGGCCGGGCCGCCCGCGCCGACGGTGTGAGCCATGGGCCGGCTCATGCCGTCCCGCCCGGATGCCACGAACTCGTAGGTGCCGTGCGGCAGGGCCGGGAACAGGAAAGTACCGTCCGGCGCGATCTTCGCACTGCGGGTCACGGTCCCGCCGGCGGCGGTGCCCCTGGCCGTGACGAGGCAGTCCGCAACCGGCAGGCCCGTCGCGAATCGCGCCGCGCCGCGCACCGCGGCAACCTCGAGCCGCAGGTCGAGCCGGCGCGCGGACCCCGGCGCGAGGTCGAGCCCGCCCTGCCAGATCGGTGCGCCTTGCGCGTCCTGGAATTGCAGTTCCTGGCGGCCAGGGGCGAGCTGCGGCACGGTGAACGTTCCGTCCGCGCCGACCTCGGCGACCTGCAGCCACGCGAACTGGTTGCCGGCGTTCTGGCGCAGGAGTTTCGCGCCCCGCGCCGGCGCTCCCCCGAGCACCAGGGAGCCGACGAGCCGGGCGGCGGCGACGCCCACATCGGGCGCGTCCGGGTCGAGGTCGAACTCGAGCCGCGCGATCCCACCAGGGCTGACCTCGACCGTGTGCACGCGGGACTCGATGGCTGCAGCCGAGAGATCGACGAAGACCGCGCGCTTCACCTGCTCGACGAACCCGCTCAAGGTCAGCGGCCTCTCCTCACGGACGACCGCACGCACCGCGTAGCGGCCCGCAGGCAATCCGCGGCGCGAGAAGGTGCCATCGCGGCCGAGGGCGAGCCGTCCAGCCACGAAGGGCGGCGCTCCGGCGGTGGCTGCCGACGGGATCGGCTCGAGCTGCAGCGCGTAGCGGCCGGGATCCGCAGGCATGCCGTGATCGAGCACCCGGCCACAGAGTTCCCCGGGCGACGCCATCGTCACCCGCACTTCCGTGCTCCCTTCCGCACAGGCAACGCTTGCCATGCCATGCACGGGATGCAACGCGTGCACGCGCATGCCTCCTGCGGGTCGTTCGCCGCACTCGAGCGTGCCGTCGCCAGCCGTCACGCCCACGTAGTGCGGGAGCGAGTCCCAGCGCGGCAGGCCGTAGTCGGTCGGCAGTATCGCGCGATCGACGGCGCCGTCCCGCTCCAGGTAGATCCGGCAACCGGGAAGCGGCCTGGCCGCGGCGTCGGCAACGGCGATGCGCACGGGCGCGCACGGCGCAAGCACGACGCGCAGCGGGGCCGCCGCCGGCATGCGCAGCGTGATCTCCTGTGGCACGGCACCCGCAGCGCCGACCAGCAGCGTGTAGCAGCCAGGCGGCATGCCAACCAGGCGCAGCTCACCGGCCTCGCCGTGCTGGAGCCTGGATGCGAGCGGGAGTTCCTGCTGCACGCCCGCGCGCCGGAGTTCGCGCAACATGGGGCCGACGAAGACCTTCAGCTTCCGCGCGGCGACCGTCTGGCCGGCGGAGTCGACGAGATGGAGCACCAGCGTAGAGGTCGCCGGCAGCCGGATCTCCGGATCGGACGCCATGTCGACGGGCCCCACCGCGTGCCAGGGATCGCTGGTCGTGGCACGCGCGGCAAGCAGGATGCGACCGCCGCTGAGCCCGCGGACGGTGAAGCGGCCGTTCGCGTCCGCGACGACCGGCGCCGCGGCGAAGGCGATCCCGCGGTAGCCGATCGCGCCGACCTCGCCGATCCTGACCTCGGCCCGCGCGACGGGTCGCCCGCCGGCATCGACGACCCGGCCGGACACTTCCTCGCCCCGGAGCAGGCGCTGGTCACCCAGGTCCCTCGTCTCGTGCGCGCTCAGCACGGCCCTGGCGTTGCCGCCCGGCACGAAGCCAGGTTTGCGCACGAGGACCCAGTTGGCCCCTGGTTGGGCGCCGTGGATCTCGAAACAACCGTCGCTGCCGCTCGTGCCGCGCGCGATCGGCAGCTCGTGCCAGAGCGTCTCCAGCCAAGGCAGGTGCTCGATCACATGGATCGCGAGTGACGGCCGACGGTCGAGGTCCGTGGCGACGAAGAGGTCCGCGCCCAGGAAGGCGCGCAGCCGCGTCGCATAGTCGGCCGGACGGGAGAGCTCACCTGCTTCGGGGTCCGGCAGGGAGAGGAAGCCACCGTGCTGAGGCACGAAGCGGTCGAAGGGCAGCACCGCACGCAACACGGCCGGCAGGTCCAGGCAGAGCACTTCGGCATCGGCCAGCGGCGCGCCCTGCTCGTCGACGACCCGGCCCCGCAACCCCGCCTTCGCCACGAGCTGGAGGTCCCCGAGGTCGACGATCTCCTCGGGGCCGGGCGCGACCTGCAGCAGCCGCACGGTGCGGTCCTTCCCGTCTGCCGCCAGCATCACGGCATAGGCGCCATGCACCCTGAGGTCCGCGACCGCGGTCATGGGCGCTGGGTCCGGACCCGGGTTCGCGTACCAGAGGACGCCGAGAACGGCGAGGGCCAGGGCCCCCGCCACGCAGAGTGGCTTGGTCAAGATCGACACCGTCGCTGCCAGTGGGAATGTGGCCAGCAGACCGGGTGTCCACTCGGGACGCGCGAGGGGCAGGAGCAGCAGGCACCAGGTTCGGCGGTCGCCGTACGTCGCGTCGAGCTTGCTGCGCAGCATGTCGAGACCACGCTTGAGCTGCGATCGCACCGTCGCCGCCGGGATCTGGCGGCGGCGGGCGATCTCGCTCGGTGCGAGCTCCTCGAAGAAGCGGGCGAGCACGACGCCGCGGTAGGGCTCGGGGAGTCCGACCACCGCGTCGACCACCTGCTTGCGTTGCTGCTCGCGCTGCAGGACCTCCGCAACCGCGGGCAGGGCCTCGGGCGCCGCGGCGGCGCGCTCGCGCCGGTGGCGCCGGACGGCGGCGCGCGCATGCTTGCGCGCGAGGTTCTCGATCACGCGACCGAACCAGGTGCGCAGGGCCGCGGGCTCACGCGGCGGGTGCCGCATGGCCGCGAGCCAGGCCTCCTGCACGACGTCGTCGACATGGTCCTGCGCGAACACCAGGCTGCGCGCCAGGCGGCGCACGAGGTCCTGCTGGCCGAGCAGCAGTTCGCAGTCCAGAGATGCAGGATTGCCGGTCATGCAGAGCGACAGTCACCGCGGAAGGCCAGGCGTTGCAAGAAAAGCAGCCTCCAGGTTCAGCCGCGCGGCGGCAACCCCCCACGGCATGCAGCGCTAGCGCTGGATGCCGAGGATCGCCGGAGCCCCCGCGCGGATCGGCGACCCCTCGACCAGTTGCGCCACGACGAGCACATCGATGAGCGTCGGATCGTTCGGAACGAGGAACGCGAAGGTCCCGGGCGCTGTGAGCATCAGGCCGAGCGTCGGTTGCGTGCCGTCGCACAGGAACCAGCCGAATGGCGTCGGCATCGGGCCGATCTGGAATCCCAGGAGGATCCCGAGCGGTGGATTCAGTGTGGGGCCGAGGAGCAGCGTGACCGTGCTGCCGAGCCGGCCGGAGCCGAGGAACACCAAGGGTGCCTCGACGGCGCCGACGTTCACCCGCTCGCCACGGAGCGGCCCGGGGTCGCCCGGTACGAGCGCGCCCGGCAGCCCGGCTTCGGCTTCGACCCGGAACGCCGCAAGGGTTCCGGAGGGATCCGTCAGCTGGCTCTGCCCTGCGGGTCCGGGGACCGGCGTGAGCGTCCAGCTACCGGTCTGCACGCTGCCGCCATTGCCATCGCTGAGCTGCGTCCGGACCAGGGACGTGAACTTGCTCGCGGCGACGAGCGCACTGCCGCCGGGGCCGCCGAACGGGTACTCGCCGACGCCGCCACAGTCGACCTTGCGCAGGTAGTTGGCGCTCCCGGCACGCAGCGTCGTGTCCTCGAGCACCAGCGTGTCGCCGGTGAAGCGCAGCGCGGAAGCGCCGCGCGTGTCCGGGATGTCGCGGCAGCCGGCGTTGCTCGCGGTGTCGCCGGCACGGAACCTGCACTGACGCAGGACCAGGCGCGTCACCTGCAGGTCGGCGAGCGTGATCGCGTATTCCAGGGGCCGGCCCCCGCCAGCCCAGAGGATCTGCACGTCCTCGAAGCGCACTTCACCCGGCACTGCGGAACCGGTCGCGAGCAGCGGCCCGGGACTCAGGGAGCTGTCGGGATACACCTGGAACTCCAGGTGGCGGAACACGAGTGGGATCCCTGGGGTCAGGCCTTCGATCACGAGCCTGGGCATCGGGGCCCCATTGGTGAGCATCCACACCAGCACGACGCGTCCGGCCTGTGCGGACTGGATCGTGACGCTCTTGCGGATCGTCGTGCGCACTCCGAGTGTCCCGAGGTCGGTCGCGCCGACCAGGATCCGATCGCCGGGCTGGGCCGCATCCAAGGCCGCCTGCAACGTGCGGTATGCACCCGGAGCCGACGCATCGACGAGCAGGTCCGCCGCAAGCGCGCCGGAAGCGAGCAGAACCACCATCCAACCCGTGTGCCGCATGATTCCTCCGGGCCACGAAGGCCACTCGCCGCGCAACGCGCGCCGCCCGCGGCCCTTTCGCGCAATCCGCCCGGCCCTCACGTCACCTGCGGGTCCGTCGGCCCTGGCGGCGCGACCGGGATCGGCTGCAGCGGCAACCCCGCGTCCTGCCAGGCTTCGATGCCGCCGAGCAGCGGCCGCACGCGCGCGATGCCGAGCTCGACCAGCCGCAGCGCCGCCCGGGCGCTGGTCGCCTCGTTGGGTCAAGTGCAGTAGAGCACGACTTCGCGGTCGCGCGGGATCTCGTGGCTGCGACCCTCGAGTTCCTCGAGGCTCAGGCGCAAGGCGCCGGGCAGCATCGCGCCATGCGCGGCGGAATCCGCCGGATGGCGCAGGTCGATCACGAACGGCGCCATGCCCGCCACCTGCAGGCGATGCAACTCGGCCGGCGTGATGCGCGCCACGCGCAGCCGGCGCAGGAAGAGCTGCCGTTGGCAGAAGCGCACGCCGATCCACGCCAGGACCACGCCGACGAAGATCCCGAGCAGCCACGTGCCGGTCAGGGCTGCATGCGCGGCCAGCGCCTCGAGCTGCGCGGCGAACAGGTAACCGGGGCCGAGGAACGCGAGCCCCCAGATCAGGGCCCCGAACGCGTCGAGCACCGCGAAGCGCGCCACGGACATCCCGGTCATGCCCGCGAGCGGCGGCGCGGCGGTCGAGAGACCGGGCACGAACTTCGCGAGCAAGAGCGTGAGGGCGCCGCGCGCGGCGAACGCATCCTGCGTCCGGCGCACACAGGTGTCCGGTTCGAGCGAGATCCGGCACAAGACGGCGAGCACCCGCGAGCCGAGCCGCCGCCCGAGGCCGAACCACGCCAGATCGGCGAGCAGCGAGGCCAGGAGCGTCAAGGCCAGCAGCGCGAGCAGGTCGAGTCCCCCCTGGCCAGCGAGCGCACCGGCCGCGAGGAGCAGCGGGATCGCGGGCACCGGCACGCCGGCCTGCGCCGCGAGCACCCAGACGAACACGACGGCGTAGCCGTGCGCGAGCAGGAATCCGGTCAGAGCTGCCATCCGAGGTGGCGGCAGAGCCTATGGCGCGAGCCGCTGCCGCGGCAAGCCGCAGCGCGAGTCAGCGGCAGACCAGCACCGTGCCGAACCCCTGTGCGGCCAGCAGCTCGCGCACGGCGCGCACCTCGGCCTCGAGGACGCCGGCGCCGGCGTGCAGCTCGACGGTCAGCCGCGTGTCCGCTCCGCTCGCGAGGTCCCTGGCCTGGACGCGCGGCTGTGCGGCAAGCTCCGCGAGCCGGGCCGCCAGGGCCGCGTGCGAGTCGGCCGGGCGCCCCTCGAGCGCGAACCCGAGACGCCGCGCCTCGCCGCTGCCTTCGCCGTGGAGCTGCAAGTGCACGCGGCTCGCCGCGGGGCTGCGCGTCTCGATCTGCCAGAGCCGGGTGCTCGGCGGCGGCAGCGTGGCGAGACGCAGCACGGGGTAGGGCCGGGGCTCCGCCACGGTCGCGGCGCGGCTGTCCGTGGCTGGCAACGCTGCGTCGAAGTGGTTCCAGGTGCCGAGCGAGTCCTCGCTCTCCGGCTCGAGCAGCTGCGCGGCCAGCAACGAGCTGCCGACCAGCAGCGTGCCCGCGGGCAGCTGCACGCGCTGCGCGCGCCAGGCGCCGGCCACCTCGGTCGTGAGGTGCTTCTGGAACGAGGCCCGCGCCCGTTTCACGCTCGCGGGGACGAACACCTCGGCGTCCAGGCTCACCGCCTCGCGCAGGGTCTGCAGCTCGAGCCCGTGGCGGCCCAACACCCGCAAGGTCGCGGCGCTCGCGCCGACGACCGCGTAGGCGCCCGGCAAGGCCTTGGTCCGGGTGGCGACGAAGCTCGTGCGCACGCGCATCGTCTGCGCGCTGTACTCGGCACTGGCGACCAGTCGGGTGCCGAGCCCTTCGCGCGGCACGCGCTCGACCTTGCCGACCAGGACTTCGCCCAGGGCCGCGGGACCGAGCTCGGTCGCGAAGCCGAAGGGCTGCGCCGCCGCCGGACTGGCGAAACCGGCGCGCGGCCACTCCTCGACCAGGCCGTGCAAGGCCTCGTGCACGAATGCGCGGGTGACCGCGATCCGCTGCGCGAAGGGCAGGTAGCTGTAGGCCTCGCAGAGCAGCGCGAGACCGCCGCGCACCCCGAAGTAGTTGGTCAGGTAGCGCGGCCGATGGTCGAAGGTGGTCCACAGCGGACCGTCCTTGTCGCGTTCCAGGTTGCCGTAGGGGAAGGCCCGCAGGCCGTGGTTCTGCGCGAGGCCGGCCACCAGCCGCGGCAGGAAGCGCTGCGCGGCGAAGTCCGCGAGCGCCCGCGGCGCGTTCGGCGACTGCGAGGTCGCATAGGTCACGTGATAGCCATGGTGCGAACCGTTCGTGGTGTGCAGGTCGAGCAGCACCTGGGGCTCCCACTCGCCGATCAGGCGCACGAGGGTCTGGCCCTCGTCGCTCTCGAGCTTCACGAAGTCGCGGTTCAGGTCGAGGCCGGCTGCGTTCTCGCGGCGGCCGACGCCGCCGTCGGGTCCGTTCTGGGCCACGCGGTTCTTGGGGTCGATCCGGTCGTTGCCGTCCGCGTTGAAATCGGGCACCACGAGCAGCACGAGCCGCTGCAGGAGGTCCGCGTGCTGACCGGCGGCGAGCTCGCGCAGCAGCATCTGCGTGGCTTCCTTGCCCTCGACTTCGCCGCCATGGATGTTCGCGACGATCAGCACGCGCAGGCGGCTGTCGCGCTCGCTGCCATCGGGCGCGACCATCGGCGCCGCGGCGATCGCGAACGGCAGGGTCTGGCCGGCGCCGGTCTTGCCGAACTCGCGCACGACCACGCGCGGCCCGGCGACCGCCGCGAGGAACGCGCACACGTCGGCATGGGTCGAGGTCTGCTGGCAGCCGGTCGCCTCCGGCCTGGTCTTCGGCGCCGGCGAGGACTCCGGCTGCTGCGGCGCAGGCAGCAGGGAGAGCAGCGCAAGCAGCGGAATCACCATCCTGTCGATGCTAGCATCCGCCGCCCGATGACCGCGCCCACCCCCAAGAAGTCCATGGACGAGATCATGGCGCTCTGCAAACGCCGTGGCTTCATCTACGGCGCGTCCGAGATCTACGGCGGCATCAACGGCTTCTGGGACTATGGACCGCTCGGCGCCCAGCTGAAGAAGAACCTGCGCGATGCCTGGTGGGAGGACGTCGTGCTCTTCCCGTGCGCCGGCCGCAAGGGACCGGACGGCGAGCCGGTGCGGATCGTGCCGCTCGACTCGAGCATCATCCAGAACCCGAAGGTCTGGGTCGCGAGCGGGCATGTCGGCGGCTTCAACGACCCGATGATCGACTGCCGCGAGACCAAGGCCCGCTTCCGCGCCGACCACGTGCAGGTGCTGCGGGCGAAGGACCCGGCGATCGCGCAGATGTACATCTTCGTGGCCGGCGACGACGAGATGCGCGCCGACGCGTACAAGCGCCTGAGCAAGTACGCGAAGCGGGAGGTCGGCGAACACGAGCTCGAAGTCGTGGCGTTGACCGCGATCGCGAAGTCCGAGTACGCGAAGCTCGTGAACCCGCGCGCGAAGGAGCCCGGCACGCTGACCGAGCCGCGCCAGTTCAACCTGATGTTCCAGACCTGGGTCGGCGCGCTGCAGGCCGAGGACAGCCTCGCCTACCTGCGGCCGGAGACCGCGCAGGGGATCTTCACGAACTTCAAGAACGTGGTCGACACCACGCGGGTCAAGGTGCCGTTCGGGATCGCGCAGACCGGCAAGGCGTTCCGCAACGAGGTCACACCGCGCAACTTCACGTTCCGCTCGCGCGAGTTCGAACAGATGGAGATCGAGTTCTTCTGCCACCCCGAGGCCGCCCGCGCCTGGTACGCGTTCTGGCGTGACGAACGCATGCGCTGGTGGCAGGGGCTCGGCCTCTCGGGCACCAACCTGCAGCTGCGCGAACACGACCGCGACGAGCTCGCGCACTATGCGAAGGACGGCGCCGGCACGGCCGACATCGAGTACCGCTTCCCGTTCACCGACCCGGGCTTCGGCGAGCTCGAAGGCATCGCCCACCGCGCCGACTTCGACCTGCGCCAGCACCAGCAGCACTCGGGCAACAAGCTCGACTACTTCGACACCGAGCGCGGCGAAAAGCTGCCGAACGGCCAGCCGAAGGGCGAGCGCTACCTGCCGCACGTGATCGAGCCCTCGGCCGGGCTCGACCGCGGCGTGCTGGCCGTGCTCTGCGAGGCCTTCACGGTCGACCCGGCGCGGCCCTCGCCGACGATCATGCGCTTCCATCCGCGCCTTGCGCCGATCAAGGCGGCGGTGTTCCCGCTGGTGAACAAGGACGGGATGCCCGAGGTCGCCGCGAAGCTGCACGCGGACCTGACGCAGCGCTTCCGCAAGCTCGGCGGCACGATCGAGACCGATCCGAAGCAGTCGATCGGCAAGCGCTACGCGCGCATGGACGAGGCAGGATGCCCGTTCTGCTTCACGGTGGACGGGGACACCCTGAAGGACCAGACGGTCACGGTGCGCTACCGCGACACCGGCGCCCAGGAGCGGATCGGCCTCGCGCAGGTGCCGGCGTTCCTGGCCGAGCGGCTCGAGAGTTAGCGCCAACTGGCCGCTGGCCGGGCGAGGGCCTACTCTCTCCTCCCTCACTCCCACCCTCCAGTCCGTAGGAGCACCCATGACTCCCGACGACTCTCCCCGCGAGTCGAACTTCTCGCGGCGCGCATTCCTCAAGGGCGCCTCGGCCGCCGCGGTCGCCGGCTCGCTCGCACCCTCGGTCACGGCCGCGCACGGCACGCCGGTGCGCACCTTCGGACCGGGCCCGCACACGATCGAGCTCGCGATCAACGGCCAGACCCAGAAGGTCGAGGTCGAGACGCGCACGACCTTGCTCGACGCCCTGCGCGACAAGCTCGACCTGACCGGAGCCAAGAAGATCTGCGACCGCGGCGCGTGCGGCGGCTGCACGGTGCTCGTCGACGGCAAGCCGGTCAACTCCTGCATGATGCTGGCCTTCGACGCCGTCGGCACCCAGATCCGCACGGTCGAGGGCCTCGCCAAGGGTGACGAGCTGCACGCGGTGCAGCGGGCCTTCGTGCACTGCGACGGCCTGCAGTGCGGGTTCTGCACGCCGGGCATGGTCATGAGTTCGGTCTGGTGCCTCGAAGCGCACAAGAAACCGACGCGGGAGCAGATCCAGCAGGCCCTCGCGGGCAACCTGTGCCGCTGCGGGACCTACGGGCGCATCTTCGAGGCCGTCGAACAGGCATCGGGCCAGCGGAGGGAAGGACAATGAGCGAAAGCACCACGCGCCGCGACGAGGACCATGAGCTCAAGGTCGGCTTCGCCGGCGAGCAGAAGGCGCTCAAGGTCCGCATCCCGGACGGCGACCTGAAGCCCTGGGACTACGACACCAAGTTCCAGACCGTCGGCACCGCGGTCGACCGCGTCGACGCGGTGGCCAAGGTCACCGGCCGCGCCAAGTACGCCTACGACATCAACCTGCCGGGCCTGTGCTACGGCGTGATGCTGCGGGCGAGCATCGCCCGCGGCAAGGTGCAGGCGATCGACGTCGAGGCCGCGAAGGCGATGCCGGGCGTCAAGGCCGTGCTGGCGCTCAAGCGCCCGGGCGAGCGCGTGCGCTGGGTCGGTGACGAACTCGCGGCCGTGGCCGCCGAGACGATCGATCTCGCACGCGATGCGCTGGCCCGGATCCAGGTGACCTACGACGCCGAGACGCACAACACCGACCTCCTGAAGGCGGAGGCTGCGCCCAAGGTCGACGCCAACGGCCAGGTCACCGACCCGTGGCCCGAGCGCAACGCCGACCGGATCGAGAAGGGGCTGGCCGAGGCCGACGCCAAGGTGGAGGCGACCTACCGCTGCGAGGTGCAGACCCACTCCTCGCTCGAGTCGCACGGTTGTACAGCGAGCTGGAACGAGGCCCGCGGCGAGCTGGAGATCTGGGCTTCGACCCAGGCGACCTTCGGCTGGCGCCAGGGGATCGCGACGGCCATGCGGCTCCCCGCCGACAAGGTGCTCGTGCACACCGAGTTCATGGGCGGCGGCTTCGGCTCGAAGTTCTCGCCGGGTGCCGAAGGCCTCGCCGCGGCGCGGCTGACCCGGGAAGCCAAGGTGCCAGTCAAGCTGATGCTCGACCGCTACGAGGAACACACCTGCGCCGGCAACCGGCCTTCGGCGCTGATGCGCATCCGCCTCGGCGCGAAGAAGGACGGCACGCTCACGGCTTTCGACTACCAGAGCTGGGGCGGCCCCGGCTACGGCGGCGGCGGCAACACCCGCGCCCCGTCCTGCTACTTCGGCGGCAAGCCGACCCGCAACACGCAGAACGACCTGCAGACCGACACCGACGCCGGCCGGGCCATGCGCGCCCCGGGCTGGCCGCAGGGACACTTCGCGACCGAGCACGCCCTCGACGAGCTGGCGGCCGCACTGCAGCTCGATCCGCTCGTGCTGCGGCAGAAGAACGATGGCGACGTCGTCCGGCAGTGGGAATGGCAGCTGGGCGCCGAGAAGTTCGGCTGGGCCAGCAAGCGCAATCCCAAGCCCGGCACCCCGCGCGCCGGCCAGGAACCGCACCGCTTGCGCGGCGCGGGCTGCAGCAGTGCGGCCTGGGGCCAGCTCGGCGGCCCGGGCTCGCGCGTGCTCTGCCGGATCCACAAGGACGGCAGCGTCGAAGTGCGCAACGGCGCGCAGGACCTCGGCACCGGCCTCAAGACCGTGCTCGCGATCCTGACCGCCGAAGAGCTCGGCATCCCGGTCACGCAGGTGCGCGCGTTCCTCGGGGACACCCGCGATCCGCAGGGGCCCGGCAGCGGCGGCAGCACGACGACCCCGAGCGTCGCCCCGGCGGCGCGGCACGCGGCCGGCCTCGCGCGCCAGCAGCTCGAAGCGATCGTCGCCGAGCACCTCGGCGTCGACCCGGTGAAGGTGGCCAGCAGCAACGGCCGGATCGGCACGCCCGAGAAGACCCTGAGCTTCGCCGAGGCCTGCAAGCTGATGACCGTGCCGGCGGTCGAAGCGGTCGGCGAGCGGAAACCGAACTACGCGACCTACAAGGGCGGCGTGTTCGGCTGCCAGTTCGCCGAGGTCGAGGTGGACACGCGGACCGGCCTCGTGCAGGTGCTGTCGATGCTCGCGGTCCAGGACTGCGGGCTCGTGCTCGCCAAGAAGCTGGCCGAGAGCCAGGTGATCGGCGCGATGATCAGGGTCTGTCCTACGCGCTGCTCGAGCAGCGGATCGTCGACCACAAGTCCGGCCGCGTGCTGAACGGGGACTTCCTGAACTACAAGATCGCCACCCCGGCCGACATGCCGCCGATGCAGGCGATCATGGTCTCGGTCGCGAACGGCGGCAACAATGTCGGCGCCGCCGGCCTCGGCGAACCGCCAGCCGTGGCGCCAGCCGCCGCGGTCGCGAACGCGGTGCAGAACGCGATCGGTGCGCCGGTCCGCTCGCTGCCGATCACCCCCGACAAGGTCCAGAAGGCGCTCGCCGCGCGCAAAGGAGTCTGAGCCATGCATGCCTTCGAACTGCACCAGCCGGCCTCGCTCGCGGATGCGATCGCCCGAGCCGGCAAGAACGTCGTCTACAAGGCCGCCGGCCTCGACCTGATCGACCTGTGGAAGGAGCGCGTCGAAGCGCCCGCGACCGTCGTGAACCTGTTGGCGCTCGGGGCCGACCAGGGTCTGCGCGGGGTACGTGCCGACTCCGGCGGCGTGGCGATCGGTGCGCTGGCGACGCTCGCCGAGGTCGCGGATGACACGACGGCGCTGGCCGGTCCCGGGTTCGCGGCCCTGCGCGAAGCCGCCGCGGGCGCCGCGTCGCCGCAACTTCGCCACCGCGCGACCGTGGGCGGCAACCTGCTGCAGAAGAACCGCTGCTGGTACTACCGCAGCGCCGGCTTCGGCTGCTCGCACAACGGCCGGGCGCCCGGATGCCGGGCCGTGGACGGCGAGAGCCGCTACCACGCCGTGCTCGGGCAGACCGACTGCTACCGCGTGCACCCGAGCAGCCTGGCCCCCGCCCTCTACGTGCTCGATGCCGTGGTCCACGTGCACGGCAAGAAGGGCGAACGCACGCTGCCGATCACCCAGCTCTACCCGGAGATCGCGGCTGCGGCCGCGCCCGAGCACACGCTCGCGGCCGACGAGGTGCTGCTCGCGGTGCGCGTGCCCCAGGCCAAGGCACACGAACGCAGCGCCTTCCGCGAGAGCCGCGAACGCCAGGCCTTCGACTGGGCCACGACCGCCGCGGCGGTCAGGCTCGGGATCGAAGGTGGCAGGATCACTTCGGCCCGCATCTGCCTCGGCGCGGTCGCCCCGGTGCCGCTGCTGGCGGAGGCGGCCGCGAAGGTCCTGCTCGGCAAGGCCCCATCCGCCGAGCTCTTCGTCCAGGCCGCAGCCACGGCCTACGCCGGCGCCCGCCCGCTCTCCCACAATGCCTACAAGATCCAGGTCGGCCAGAGCGTGCTGGTCGATGCGCTGCATGCCGCAACGAGGTGAAGCATGGAGAACACCAAAGTCACCCACCGTTCGCTGATCCCCAAGGGCATGTGCCCGAGCCTGGTCATGAAGCAGATGCTGACCTTCGGCCTCGGCGAAGAGATCCATGACGCGCGCACCGAGCCCGGGGACGGCTACTACTGGTGCCTGCGCACCTGCAAGAACATCGGCCCCGACGACGAGCTGGTGCGCCCGAGCCAGTGCGTGGCGGGCCGCAAGTGCTACGAGGGGATCGAGAGCTGAGCGCCGGCCGGGCTCACTTGCCGCGCTCGATCCACGCGAGCGCAGCCGCGAGATCCGGATCGCGGCCCAGGGTCCAGTCGGCGCGCGTCCACGCCACGCGCAGATCCGGTTCGGTGCCGCGGCCCTCGATCAGCCGGCCACGCGGCCCGTAGACCCGCTGCGTGCAGGCACCGAGCACGGCCTTGCTGTGCCTGGCGACCACCAGCTGCCGCGGCGCGCCGGTGCCGCCGCCGCTCGGGCGGCCGACCGCCGTGAACTCGGGATGCAGGTCGTCGAGGCAACGCAGGAAGTTGTCGGTCGTGCTGAAGCAACGCTCGTCGACCAGGGCCACGACCGCGCCGAGGAAGCGCGGGTGCTTGCCCTGGCCGTAGGTCAGCGCACCGGGCGGTGCCCAGCGGCCGTCGCGCCGCGCCGAGAGCCGGAAGTACTCG
>CAZSKV010000377.1:0-1681 GCA_964607495.1 uncultured candidatus Brocadiaceae bacterium | reverse complement strand
CGGGTGCACGCGCGGCACACGCTACGTTTCGGTGCCAAGGCCACCAAGACTCCAGGGACTAGGCAAAGATGGACGACACCTTAGACTCCCCAACCCCCCCCTGATGATGCGACTCCACCACTCCGTTCCGATTCTCGGTCTCTGCCTGTTGCCTGCCTGCTCGAGTGGCGGCACGGAGGATCGTCCCCAGGGCGAAGTGCGCCTGGCCCAGAGCGAGCACATGTTCGGCTTCAAGTCGCCGACGGCCTTCGTCGGCTACCCGGTCAAGCCCACCGAGGTCACGACCGACCGCGGGATCCTGCAGCTGGCCGACGACAGCACCTACAAGATCACGCGCGACAACACGACCAGTGAATCCCTCGACTACCAACTCGACAAGACCGGGTTCTTCGGGGTGACAGCCGCGCGGGGCTCGCGCACGCCGACGATCCGCTACTCGGGCGGCTTCGGCGTGGACGGCAGCACCGGCCACTACTACTTCACCGACCGCTACACGACGACGACGGCGCCGATCATCGGCCTCTATCTCGGCGTGCGGGTCGTGACCGGGTCGGCCGACCTCGCGGGCGACTGGCATTGCTTCTCCGAGCACGTGATCTTCTCGGCGACGGCCGTGCAGGAGCCTGACAACGTCGGGCGCACGCTCGGCGGCACGGTCGCGATCGACTCGGCCGGCAAGATCCTCGGCAAGGGCGCCGAGTCGACCAAGTCGACGATCGACCTCACGGGCTCCAGCAAGGCCTTTGCGGACGGGCGCGTCGACGTGACGCTTACCTACAAGGACGCGCAGACCAGCGATGCGCGGGTGTTCACCTGCGGCGCGGCGAAGAACTTCGTGGTCGGCACCGACGAGGATCTGACCGATGGCGAGGGCGGCCTCCTGGCGATGGTCCGCAAACGCACGGGGCGCGCCGACCTGACCCTCGCCGAGGGCGCCTACTGGGTCGGCCTGCACACGATCTTCGTGAATCCCTCGCGGCCCGGCACCGACGCGGCCCATGGCACGCTCGAGCTGACGGCCAAGGGCTCGCTGCGCATCGACGCAGTCGGCGCGAACGGCACGCCGTTCAGCTACACCGGCTCCTACACCCTCGCCGACGACGGCGGGCTCACGATCACGATCGACGGCACGAGCGAGAAGTGGCTCGGAGCCATCGACCAGGACTACAAGACCGTCGTGATCGTCGACCACGTCGTCGAGCAACGCAGCAACAACAAGCCCGAGCTCAATCTCTTCGTCGGCGTGCGGAAGGCGAAGGTGCCGTGACCCCGGCCGGCGCCGCGCGGCTGCCGGGTTCGGACCCGGCACTGACCTGCACCCGCGCACAGCGCCCGAGCCAGTCGAGGTAGCCCGGCCAGCTCTTGGCGACGGCCTCCACGCCGTCCAGGGCGATGCCCTGCGGCACCAGGGTCCCCAGCAGGGCGACCGCCATCACGATGCGGTGGTCGCGCGCGACCGGCACCGGCAGTGGTGCGTCCCCCGCCGGTGGTCGCAGCGGGCCGCGCACCAGCAGGCCGTCCGCGAGCTCGCGCACGTCGACGCCGAGGGCAGCGAGGGCCCTGGCGATCGCGCCGATCCGGTCGCTCTCCTTGCTGCGCAGGGCCGGGATGCCGAGGAAACGCGTCTCCCCGGCCCGCGTCGCCGCGACCGCCGCGAGCGCCGGGAAGGTGTCCGGCCTTG
>CAZSKV010000376.1:0-5328 GCA_964607495.1 uncultured candidatus Brocadiaceae bacterium | reverse complement strand
CCGCCCTTTCCGCCGCGAACCCTACCACTGATTCGCCCATGGAGAACACCCAAGTACCCACCCCCCGATACGAGAAGGACGAGCGCGCGCACGACAAGGCCAGCGCCCAGGTCGCCTACATCGCCGTGCACGACACGACGTTGGGACCGGCGCTCGGTGGCCTGCGGATGTGGCCCTACGAGAGCGAGAAGGACGCGCTCTTCGACGTGCTGCGGCTCGCCAAGGGCATGACCTACAAGTCGGCGGTCGCCCACACCGGACTCGGGGGCGGCAAGGCTGTGATCCTCGGCGACCCCAAGAAGGTCAAGACCGAGGCGCTCTACCTGGCGATGGGCCGCTTCATCGACTCGCTCGGCGGCAAGTACATCACCGCCGAGGACGTGAACACGAGCGTGCACGACCTCGAGATCATCCGGCGCGCGACCAGGTGGGTGACCGGCCTCGAACGCAAGGACGGCGGCAGCGGCAACCCGTCGCCGTACACCGCCTACGGCGTGTTCCTGGGCATCCGCGCGGCGCTCGGCTGGATGTTCGGCAGCGACGAGGTCAAGGGCCGGAAGGTCGCGATCCAGGGCGTCGGGGCGGTCGGTTCGGCGCTGTGCAAGCGGCTGCGCGATGCCGGCGCCGAGGTGTTCGTGGCCGACCGGAACCAGGAAGCCCTGCAGCGCGCGGTCCAGGCGACCGGCGCCAGGTCCGTCGGCGACCAGGAGATCCTGACGATGGCCTGTGACGTGTTCGCACCCTGCGCGCTGGGGGCGATCCTCAACGACCAGACGATTCCCGGCCTGCGCTGCAAGATCGTCGCTGGCGCCGCCAACAACCTGCTGCTCGAACCGCGGCACGGCGCCGCGCTGGCCGAGCGCGGCATCCTCTATGCGCCGGACTACGTGATCAACGCCGGCGGCATCATCAACGTCGGCTGCGAGTTCCTCTCCGGCGGCTACGACGAGAAGGAGAGCAACAAGCGGATCGAGCGCATCCCGAAAGCGCTGAAGGAACTGTGGACGATCAGCAAGCAGAAGCGGATTCCGCCGAGCGAAGCGGCGGATCATCTCGCGCAGGAGATCGTGTCCGCCGGGCGCAAGTAGGCGCGGGCGGCGGCAAAAAGAACGACGAGCACCCGCACATGCACATCTCCGGGGCCATCTCGTCCAATGACCTCGTCGGCACGGATGCTCGTCGCTTGAAGGACGGAACCGCCCAGAGGCGCAGGACTTTCCCCTAGTTGCTGACTCTCTCGCTCGCGCAAGCAGTGCGGCAGACGACCACCAGCGGGACGACCAGACCCAGCGACCACTGCAGGATCTGGTGGTCGAGCCCCAGGCTGCGCCGTGACGCGTAGGCGAGGTACGAGAGGGGGCCCAGGACGCAGAGCGAGCGCACTGCGGAGCCCATCCGGCCCGGCGCCAGCGCGACCAACGGCAGCCACCACAGGTGGTACCAAGGCGAGAAGAGCGGCATGGCCACGAGCAGGAAGGTCAGACAGACCAAGGCGCCATGGCGCGCGAGACCCTGCAGGTCGCGGACCCGCCAGGCGCAGCAGAGTGTGACGACCCCGGCCAGGGCCTGGCCGAGCCAGGCGACCGGCGCCGCCGCGGCGTCGCCGAGCCAGTGCACGAGCACGCCCTGCACCGAGGCCCCGCGGTTTCCGAACTGCCGGCCGAGGAAAGCCAGGGCTGCGGGTTCGCGGAAGTAGTGCAGCGCGCAGAGGAAGGTCAAGACGCCGGTGGCGACCAGGCCGGCGGCGAAGCCGGCGAGGCGCCGCTGCCGGATGCACCAGGCGAGCAGGAGCGGTCCGAGCGGGGCGCAGCCATGCTTGGTCAGCACGGCGCAGCCGAAGGCCAGCGTGGCGAGCGCGACCCGGTCCTGCGCGAGGGCCACGGCCATCAGCATCAGGAACAGCGCCAGCAGCGCCTCGTTGTGGGCCGAGCCGGCGACCTCCAGCAGCAGGAACGGGTTCCAGAGCCACAGTGCGAGCTGCGCCCTGGCGACACGGGCGAGCAGCCAGGCCGTCAGCAGGTGGCAGCCGGCCATGCTGAGCTTCATCAGGTAGACCGAACCCCAGACTGAGGCTTCCCCGAGTCCGGTCAGCACGGTCTGCAGCGCGACCCAGATCGGCCCGTAGGGCGTGACCCAGTCCGGCCACTGGCAGTACGCGAAGAACGGGTCGTCCGAAAAGGCGCGCGGCGCGTAGACGTACGGGTTCGCGCCGTACACCGACTCGACGCGTCCGTGCAGCACGTAGTCGAAGACGTCGTTCGAGAGGAAGGGCGGGGTCGCGGTCGCGATCAGGGTCAGCACGATGCCGCCGGTCCAGACTGCAGCAGTCGGCAGCGTCGCCGCGCGCAGGCAGCCGAGGCCGCCGAGCACTGCGAACAGGACCAGTGCCATCCCCTCGCCGAGGTTCGCGAGCCAGGCCAGGGAGCCACCCCAGAACCAGACGTGCCGGACGGCCGCGGCCGCGAGGGCGAGCGCCCCGGCGAGGGCGAAGGCCAGCGGCCGGTTCATCGTACGACCTCGCGATAGACCTGCAGCGTGACCTCGGCCGCGCGGCGCCAGGTGAAGGTGCGCGCGCGGGCGATCGCGGCCGGCCGGAGCGCGGCGAACTCGCCGCGCGCGTCCAGCGCCGCCGGGATCGCCGCGGCCATGCTCTCGAGGTCGTTCGGGTCGAAGTAGCGCGCGTGCTCCGCGCCGGCCTCGGCCATGCCGGAAGTCGACGAGGTCAGGACCGGGACGCCGAGGGCCAGGGACTCGATGACGGGTATGCCCCAGCCCTCGACGAGGCTCGGGTAGATCGACAGGTCGGCGCCGGCATAGAGGCCGATCAACTCCGCGCGCGTCACGTAGGGCAGGAAGCGCACGAGCTCGCCGATCCCGGCCTGCCGTGCGCGCGCCGCGAAGTGCTGTTGCGCGGCTTCGACTAGACCCGAGATCAGGACGAGGTGCGCGAGCGGCCGGCGCGCGTGCACCACGCCGAGGGCGTCGAGCAGGCGGCCGGTGTTCTTGCGCGGCAGCGGGGCGCCGATCGCGAACAGGTACGGCCGGCCGTCCGCGAAGCGCGTGCGCGCGGCCGCGCCGGCTCCGTCCGGCGCGCCGGCCAGGAAGTCGGGGTGCACGCCGTTGTGGAACACCGTGATCTTCGCCGGTGGGACCCCGTAGCGCTGGACGATGTCGCGCTTGCTCCACTCGCTGACGGTCAGGATCCGCGCCGCGTCGCGCACGACCCGCGGCGTGACCTGCCGGCAGTAGCGCACGTAGGGATCCTCCAGATCCTCGTCGAACCAGGTCACGATGATGTCGTGCAGCGACACGACGAGCGGCGGTCCCTGCCACAGGGGCCACCGGGGCGGCAGGGTGTTGTAGGTACCGTGGTAGACCGATACGCGGTCCCGGCGGATGCGCCAGGGGATGCGCAAGCGCTCCCACAGGTGCAGGCGGCCGCCGCGCGTCGCGGTGCGCACGGGCCGCATGTTGGGCGCGAGCGGCGGCAGGTCTGGCGGCACCTCGCGTTCGTGGTAGAGCAGGAACTCGACCTCGGGGCAGAGCGCGCCGAACTCGCGCATCAGGTGGCGGGCGTAGAGGCCGATGCCCCGCGGGTTCTGCCGGAACGCTTCGCGCGCGTCGAGGCCGATCCGCAGGGTCATCCCTCGGCCTTCAGCGTCAGCACCTCGGCCGAATCCTCGTGGATGTAGACCGTGTGCTCGGTCTGGGCGACGCGCACGCCTTTGCGTTCGACCAGCGGTGGGTAGTCGAGCAGCACCTTGGCCTTGCGCAGCAGCGCGAGTGCCTCTTCGACCCGCCGGTTGCTGCCGAGCTCGCGCAGCAGCGAGCGGCGCGCGAACGGCAGGCCCTGCATCTTCTCGACCGCGGCCAATACGTCCGCGGGCAGCTTCGCCGTGGCCAGCTTGCCCTGGATCCCGAACACCTGAGGTTCGCCGTCGCACTCGATGTGGCCGCGGCCGTCACACGCGAAGGGCTCGCAGGCGATCATCTGGTGGGGACGCAGGCGTCCGGCTTTGGGATCGGGGTAGTTCGGGATGCTCGGCGCGCAGTGGATCACGAACGGCGCCACGCCGTGTCCGGTCAGGTTGTAGATCGGGTTGAAGCCGAACGCCTTGATCGTGGTCTCGATCTGGCGGCCGATCTCCGTGATCGATGCCCCGGGGCCCATGACTGCGATCGCGTTGTCGAGCGCCATGCGGCTCGCCGCGACCAGCGCCGAGTCGGGGCCGCCCTGCAGGTCGACGGTGGTCGCCGTGTCGGTCACCCAGCCGTCCACATGCGTGCCCAGGTCGAGCTTGACGATGTCGGTCGCCTGCACCTCGGTCGGATCCCCGGGGTGCGGGCAGTAGTGCGCGGCGATGTGGTTGCGCGACATCTGCGCCGGGAACGCCGGTTCGCCGCCGAGGTCGCGGATCATGGTCTCGACCGCGAGCACGATGTGCTCGAGCCGGGCGCCGGGCTTGACCATCTGGCGGCCGTGCTCGCGCGCGGCCGCCGAGATCCGGCCGGACTTCCGCAGCTTGTCCAGATCGGGGAGCTTCATCGGCGGGGCCGGGAGGATAGCGGCGCGTGGATCACTTGCGCTGGCCGACCGGCAGGCGTTGGCGGATGCGGTCGAGCCATTGCGCGTTGGCGCGCGCCGCCGGGCTGTCAGGATCGGCGAACGCGCGCTGCAGGACCTTGAGCCGCGCGACGAGCGAGGCCTGGACCCAGGCCGGGTAGCTGAGCTCGAGCGCGGCCAGCGGTTCGCGGTCGAAGTCGACCCGCAGATCGACGAGGCGGTCGCCGCTGCCGTCGATGCTGCCGGACTTGCGCAGGACCACGAGTGCGGCGGACACGGCCGGACGGTTCCTGGGGTCGGTCACGACGCCGGGGATCCCCTTCGCCAGGGTCTTCGGAAAGTCCCAGACTTCGCGCGTGGCGACCAGCAGGCGTTCGGGCAGGGGCAGGCCTGCGGTCTTCAGGAACTCGTCCTTCAGGCGGTCCACCACCTGCAGCGGCATCAGCTCGCTGCCGGCGATGTAGAACCCGTCCCCGTGCACGTCTTCGGCGATCGAGCGCACACCGAGACCGAGGCGTCCGGCCGTGCGCCCTGTCGCGTCGAGCACGCCGAGGGCCTGCGTGCGATGGGTCGAGGGATCGGGGCACAGGTCCTGCAGCACGGCGTTCGCGGCCTGGCCCTGCGCGAGCGCCTCGAGACCCTGCCGGTGCCATTCGTGGAGCGGATTGCCGAAGGTGGCCACGAGGCCGACGCCGGCCCGCCCGGTCACGATCTGGGCCGCGCCGGCCGGGCAGGTCCAACTGCTCAAGCGCCTTGCACGGTGA
>CAZSKV010000375.1:0-7155 GCA_964607495.1 uncultured candidatus Brocadiaceae bacterium | reverse complement strand
CCTGACTGCCCATGCGATGAGCGGCGATCGGGAACAGTGCCTTGGTGCAGGCTGCACGGACTACGCGACCAAGCCGATCGACAAGGTCGCGCTGCTGCAGACCATCCAGGTCCACGCCACGCGCAAGGCACGCTGAGATGCCTCTGCTCGCCGCGGCTTGATCCGTACGCGCTGTATCTGTAAGCACCTACCTACACATCATCTGCACGAGGTGCTGATGCCCCGCCCGAACCGCTCCCTCGAACGCCGCGCGCAACTGCTGCCCGAGATCGCGAAGGTCTTCGCCGAACTCGGCTACCGCCGCACCACGACCGCCGAGCTGGCGGCCCGCTGCGGCACGCAGGAGGTCGTGCTCTACCGGCTGTGGCCGGACAAGAAGGCGATGTTCATCGCGGCGATCGACTACGTCTACGAGTCGTCGCGCGTGGCCTGGGAGAAGCTGCTCGCCGCCACGGGCGAACAGACCGCCGCCGAACGGCTGCTTGCCTTCGAGGCCACGCATCATGGCGAATCGGGGCTGTACCGGATCGTTTTCGCCGGTCTCAGCGAGGCCGACGATCCCGAGGTCAAGGCGGCACTCGGCCGCATGTACATGCGCTACCACGAGTTCATCGTCAGGCGGCTGGCCGAGCACCGCGGCGGATCCCGGCCAGGGACGCCGGAGCTGGCTGCCTGGGCGGTGATCGGCATGGGAACCGTCAGCAGCATCGGACGTGAGCTGGCGATCCTGTCACCGGCGCAGCGCCGCCACTTGTGGGACGAGATCGGGCCGGCGTTGCTCGGCAAGCGCGGAAAGTAACCGGCCCACAGGATTTTCCTCAGCGGCCTTGACAGGTTCAGTTATGTTAGTGTCTACTTACATCAAGACATCAAGGAGCCCTCGATGAAACACATGGCAACAGTTCTCTTCGTCACCACTTTCACCCTCGTCCTCTACGCGTACGGCCAGGATCGGGAGCAGCAGGCGCGACCCCAGCAGTCGGTCCCTGCGAATGCCTCCGTCACGGTCTTCCCGGTCGTGTTGGGCGAGAAGCCCGAGGCGAACGTCACGAACGTCGTGGGCGTCCTGCTCGAACGCGGCGGCTTGAAGCAGGTCGAGGTCGCGACCGCGGCGTACGCGCCGGAGCGCACCCAGCCGTTCGCGCAGCAGGCCGCGGCCTTCGGCACGTTCGCCGCAGCCCAGGGCGTGCAGACCGACTACGCGCTCTTCGCCACGTACCTTGCCTCGGCCACGGAGGGCTTCACCGGCGTCCGCGGCGTGCTCGTCGACAAGAAGGGCACGGTCGTCTGGTCCGACGAACAGCGCAAGGGCGACAAGGCCTTCGACAAGGCCAAGCCCGACTGCCCGATGACCTGCTCGGTGTTCCTCGTGCAGCAGCTGCGCCCGACCTTGCACCTCGCCGATCCGATGCGGCAGGATGCGCCCGAAGGCAAGCTGGCCGCCAGGATGAAGACCCAGAGCGGCATTCCGGCGCAGAAGGAGCTCGACGCGATGCAGACGCGCCTCGCGACGCTGCGGCAGGCGGACGGCAAGGCCGCATGGAAGGTCTACCCGGCCCGCATCGGCGCCGAATGGTCGGCCGCCAGCGCGACCGAATTGGCGGACCTCCTGACCAGGCAGGGTCTCGCCCAGGCGACGGCCGTGACCGAGCCGATCCGCTTCACGACCAGCAAGACCTCCAACGAGCAACAGACGCTGTGGAGCGGCGCGCGGTCACTGCAACAGGCGGTGCGGGCCATGGGCGCCGGCAAGGAGTACCTCCTGTTCGCCGATTTCCTGATGGCCTCGGACAAGAAGGCGGGCGCCGTCCACTGCTACGTGCTGACCCCGGACGGCGAACTGGTGATCGTCGACTTCCAGAACTCGCACCACGAGGACTTCCAACGGATCGCGCCAGGATCGGCTTCGGCCTGCTGCCAACTCGTCGCCACGCGTCTGGCCGGCCACCTGCGCAAGTAGCCGGACCGACCGCTCAACCGCAGTGCTCGGCGATCGCCGCCTTCGACTCCTCGTAGCGAGGGCTGTCGGGGCGGCCGTCGTGCTTGATGTAGGCGAGACTCGCGGCCCGCAGGAGCGGTGCCACCTGGGGCGCGAGCGTCGCGGTCTCGAGCACTGCGGCGAGCAGCTTGTGGTCGTGGTGTTCGACGCCCTTCCGCGCGAGGCGCGCGACCGCGGCCTCCGCGAACGCCTCCGCCTGCGCCGCGGGCAGCGCGATCGCCATGCGTTCGGCGCCGAGCCGGTCCTCGCCTGCGGTGGCGAACACCTGCTCGGCGCTGGGCGGCGGCTCGGCACCCGGCGCCAGCGCGCCGAGCAGTTCGCGCACCGGCCCGCGCACGAGCTGCTCCCGGTAGAGCGCCATCCAGCTCGCAGCCTGCAGGAGCGCCAGCCTGCGGGTCTCCTCGCGCCGCGACCGCTCGCTGATCGCATGCAGCGCCTGCAGCACCGTCACCGGATGCACGGCGAGGATGCCAGGCTTTGCGCGCAGGATGCCGTGACCTGCCAACCGCAGCGCGTCCCAGAGCGTCGGGCCGCTCGCGCCCTCCTGGCTCTCGCGGGTCACGAGCTCTGCAGCACCCGCAGCGTCGAGCTCGTTCAGCTTCGCCGCGATCCGCAGACTGCGCTCCCGATCGGGCAGGCCGGCCTGCCAGCCGTCGCGCATCGTCCCGGCGCGCTTCTCGTTGGCCGCATGGATCGGCCACGAGGTCCGTTCGCTCGGCAGGAACCCGTGCACGAGCGAGCGCACAGCCGGCTCGCCGTGCTGCCAGCCGATCTCCTGCAGGGTGCGGTAGACCTGGTCCGCGAAGATCGGATGGTGGCCCAGGTTCTCGAAGTCACGGAGCGCGAGCGGCCACAGCAGCTCGAAGAGCTCGTCGATCCGGCACTCACCGTGCAGCGTCGCGATCGCACGATCGGCGGCGGCCAGATCCTGCGCGGCGAACGCCCTGGCGAACGCAGCCCGCGCCGTCCCGCCAGGCAGGGGCAGGGGCCGTTCCGGCAAGGTCCAAGCCCCCTGCGCCTGATCGATGCCAGCGCTGCGGTGGTAGTCCGTGAGCGCAAAGTGCAGCAGGTGCCACTTGTCGGCTTCACGCGCGCGCGGACAGAGCTGATAGAGCGCGCCGATCAGCATCACGGCGTGCAACTGGAAGCCGACCGGGCGCGGCCGGATCTCGCTCACGCCGGCCAGGAAGAGGGCACCGAGGCCCGCGCGCCAGCCGATCCCTTCGGCGTGCAACCCGAGCAGCACATCCAGCGCGACAGCCGGGTTGCTCGTGCGCACGCGCCTGGCCAGCGCGGCGAGATCCTGCTGCTGCCACGAGCGCAACGCTGGAACCAGCCCCAGTGAGGCAAGGAAGGTGCGGCGATCCATGCTCCCCACCTACGTCGGTGGCCGGCCGCGCGCGAGCCCGGTGCTCGGCGCCGCACGCGCGGCACGAGCCGCCTCCTGGCAACGGTCAGCATCCGGTCGCATCAGGATCTCGCCGCCCTGCTCGATCGCGGGCTAGAGTTGTCGGCTTCCGTCCCTATCCTGCGCACTACCTTGTACTTCGACGTCGAGGACATCCGCTCCCACTACCGCCAGGTCCTCGAGACCAAGGCACCGCTCTACTACGAGCGCTTCGACCAGCATCTGCTGGAGAAGAGGCCGCAGGTCAAACGCCTGATCGAGAAGACCTTCGCGCGGCTGTTCACGCCACGGGTCGGCAACCTGCTCGACGTCGGCTGCGGGACCTGCTTCTACTTCCCGCTGCTGGCCAAGCACGCGGACCACGTGACCGGCGTCGACCTCTGCGTGCCGATGCTCGAGCAGGCGAAGCAGCTGATCGTCGAGAAGGGGCTCACCAACTGCGAAGTGCGCGAGAGCTCCGCGCTCAACCTGCCGTTCGCCGACAACTCGATGGACGTCGTCCACTCGTGGGACTTCCTGCACCACGTGCCCGACGTGCCGAAGGCGATCTCGGAGATCGTGCGCGTATTGAAACCCGACGGCCGCTACATCGCGCTCGAACCCAACCTGCTGAATCCGTCGATCGCCTGGTACCACGCGCGGCGGCGGTCGGAGTGGCGGCTGTTCTCGCAGAACCAGTTCACGATCCCGCAGTACCTGCGGCGCCACTTCGACGTGAAGGTGAGCTACGACAACACGATCATCTCCTTCCTGAGCAACAAGACCTACTGGCTCTGGAAGCTGATCGACTGGTTCACGTCGGTGCCACCGCTGCAGGTGTTCAAGTTCCGCTACATCCTCGATTGCAGGCGTCGTGTCCCTGACTCCAAGCCCGCCGGGACCGGCTGAGGCCACGGCGCGGCCCGGCCGCGAAGCACTCGTGGCCGGCCTGGCGCTGCTGGCCGTGCTGTGCCTCCTGTGGCGTGATTCGATCTTCGGCGGCAAGGTCCTCTCCCAGGCCGATGCCCTGAACCAGTTCCAACCGTGGTCCGGCGTCGCGCCGAAGGGCTTCCAGCCGAGCAACGAACTGCTGCTCGACCAGGCTACGGGGTTCCTGCCCTGGCTCGAGTTCCAGGCCGCCGAACTGCGCCGCGGCAGCCTGCCGCTGTGGAACCCCTACTGCTACTCGGGCGAGCCGTTCGCGAGTCTCTACCAGACGTCGCTCTTCTCGCCGCTCAACTGGATCTACTACGCGTTCCCGAGCTGGCACACCCACGTGTGGACGGCGTGCGTCAAGCTGTGGCTCGCCGGTTTCCTGACGTACCTGTTCCTGCGCCGTCTCGGCACGCGCGCGGGCGCCGCCGCGCTCGGTGGCCTCGCGTTCATGCTCTGCGGCTTCATGGTCGCGTGGCTCGGGTTCCACCACACGAGCTGCGCGCTGTTCCTGCCCGGAGTGCTGTGGGCGGTCGAGCGCATGGCCGCGCGCCCCCGGGCGCGCGAGGGCGCGCTCTTCGGTGCCCTGGTCGGCCTGCAGTTCCTGGCCGGTCACATCCAGACCTCGCTCCTGCTCGGGCTCGCGACGCTCGGCTACGCGGCGCTGCGCCTCGCGCTGCCGTTCGCCTCGGCCCGCCTGTCGCGACGCGGCGTCCTCTGGCTGCTCGCCGGGGGTCTGCTCGGGCTCGTGGTCTCGGCGCCGCAGATGCTGCCGTTCCTGGAGTTCCTGCCGCGCACGCAGGCGGGAAAGGTCTTCGGCGCCCAGCAGGTCGTCGCCAGCGAGGGAGTGCGCGCGGCCGCGATCATGCTGCTCGACCCGTTCCACTACGGCGCGCCGCACACGCACGACTACCGCGGCCCGCACGGACCGAACCTGAACTTCAGCGAACTGATCGGCGGCTACGTCGGCCGCGCCGTGCTGCTCCTCGCAAGCCTGCAGATCGCCTGGCTCGGATGGACACGCAACCGCCGGGCAGTCACGGCCTGCTTCCTCGGACTTGCGGTCCTCGGACTGCTCGGCGGCTACCAGATCGAACCGATCTACGGGTGGTTGCAGGCGACTCCGATCCTGGCGCAGACCAAGCTCATGCGCCTTTCGCTCTTCCTCGCGTTCGGCCTGGCGGTCCTCGCTGCCCTCGGTCTCGATGCGCTGCTGCGCCGCTGCTCCCGGCCACGGCTCGCGCTCGCGCTGGCAGTCGGCGCCTTCGGCCTGGTCGCGGCCGAGCAGACCTGGTTCGCCCGCGGCTACAACCCGGAGGTCGATCCCGCGAGCCTCGTCCCGCGCACCGCGGTCACCGACTTCCTGCGGCAGCAGTCCGGGCCATACCGGGTGCTCGGCGTGCACAACACCTACCTGCGGCCCAACGCCAACATGTTCTATCGCGTGCCGATGATCTCCGGCTACAACTCGATGGAGGACTCGCGCTATGCCGAGCTGTTGTTGCGTACGACGAACACCGCGCCGCGCTTCCCCTTCGTGTCCGAGATCGCGGCCTTCGACCGCATCGAGGCGCTCCCGCTCTTCTCGCTGCTCGGGGCCCGCTTCGTGCTGAGTCCGGGACCGCTGCCGCCGCCGCTGCGCAAGGTGCTGAACGGCGAGGTCGAGGTCTACGAGAACCCGCTCGCGCTGCCGCGGGCGTTCCTCGCGCGCGGGGTGCACGTGGTCACCGACGCGAAGGCGCGCGTCGAGCGCATGACCGCACCGGACTTCGACCCCTGGCAGGCGCTCGTCGAGCAGGAGCCGGAGGCCAACGCGACCGACTGGCGCACGGCCTTCGCCGCGTCGGCCGGTCCGATCCCCCAGACCGAACGCGTCGACATCCTCGACCACCAGGCCGACGCTATCGACCTGCGCGTCGCCGCGCCGCGGCGGGCCCTGCTGGTGCTCGCCGAGACCTGGGATCCGGGCTGGGTCGCCGAGGTGCAGCCGGCCGCGGCCGCCACGGCCACGGCCCGCGCGGCGCCGATCGCGCGTGTCGACCACGCGCTGCGCGGGATCTGGGTCGAGCCCGGAGACTGGAGAATCCGATTGTCATATCGCCCCCGGCCCGTTCGGCTCGGGATCGTGTTCGCCTTGCTGGCCGCGCTCGCACTCGGCTGGCTCGCCATCCATCCATTCCGCGCGGAACGGCGCGCGGCCTGACTCCGAAGAACCTCCGTGCCCAAGGCCCTGCTCCACGCGATTGCCCTCGTCTCGGCTGCGACCCTGGCCGTGCAGGTGCTCGAGACCCGCTTGTTCAGCGTCATGCTCTGGCACCACCTGACCTACATGGTGGTGACCGTGACGCTGCTCGGGTTCGGCGCCGCCGGTTCGCTGCTGGCTCTGGTGCCGCGCCTCGCCCGGATCGGCGGCGATGCGCGCACGGCGGTCTCCTTCTGCTGCAGCGCGTTCGCGCTCAGCCTGGTCGCGGTGTTCGCGATCGTCTGCCACACGCCGCTGAACACGCTCGACATCGAGGAACAGCGCGCGAAGTACTTCTTCCTCTTCCTGCACTACGCCTATCTCGTCGTGCCGTTCCTGTTCGCAGGGCTCGCGGTCGCGATCGCGCTGAGCGGCTTCTCGACCGGAGTGCACCGCACGTACCTCTGGAACCTGATCGGCTCGGCGATCGGCAGCGTGCTCTTCGTGCTGCTCGTCCGCCCGCTCGGCGGGCCGGGCATGCTCTTCTTCTGCGCTTCGCTCGGCGGCGCGGGCGGGCTCGTTGCACTGCTCGGCGCCGAGCGCCCGGTCGGCGCGTGGTTGCGGGTGCTCGCGCTGCTCGGCACCGCGCTCTGG
>CAZSKV010000374.1:0-3607 GCA_964607495.1 uncultured candidatus Brocadiaceae bacterium | reverse complement strand
CGCCGCCGCCCGCCGCGATCAGGACTTGCACCCGCAGCAGGACGCAGTCCCCTCCGCGTGGCATCCAGTCCGTGTAGAAGGTCTCGCCGTCGGACACCCTGCGCCCTGGAATCGCGATCGTCTGTGCCATGCATTGTCTCCTTGTTGTCTTGTGGCGCTGAGTAGGAACGGAACCGCGGATGGCAACAGAGTACGGAATCCCGCCATCCTCCCGTGCTGGCGTAGTGGCACGCTCGGAGCCTGCTGAAGCTCCTCGGCCCAGGTGATCGTTGCGGCCCCCGGGCCACCGGATCGCAGCGATGGACCTGGACCCGCATCTCCTGCTCGCGGTCGCCGAGGGCCTCGGCCCGGCGTGCTGCAGCGCATTGCTCGCGCCGGACCTGGACCCCGAGCGCGCGCTCGCGCAGCCACCGCCCGACCTGCCACCAGCCGTGCAGCGGCGGCTCGCCGACCGCGCCGGGCTCGTGCGCACCGCCGCCGCCTGGGCGACCGCAGCCGCGAACCAGGGTCTCGTGCTGCTGACACCGCGTTGCGCCGACTACCCGGCGCGCCTGCGCGAGATGCCGTTGCGCCCCCTGGTCCTGTTCGCCCGCGGACCCTGTGAGCTGCTGCGCGGGCCGCGCCATGCCGTCGCCGTGGTCGGCTCGCGCACCCCGACCCCATACGGCCAGGAGGCGACCGCGCACTTCGGCAGCGAGCTCGCCCGCGCCGGCGTCGTGATCTGGAGCGGCCTCGCCTACGGCATCGACGCGCTCGCGCACCAGGCCGCGCTCCGCGCCGGCACGCCGACCGTGGCCGTGCTCGCGGGCGGTCTCGACTCGATCTACCCACGCACCCACGCCACGCTCGCGGCGGCAATCGTCGCGGCCGGAGGACTCCTGCTGACGGAACTGCCGCCCGGAATGTCCGCCACCCGCGGCCACTTCCCGCGGCGCAACCGGATCCTGGCCGGCGCGGTCGCAGCAACGCTGGTCGTCGAAGCCGGGCTGGCCTCCGGTTCGCTCCTGACCGCGCGCTTCGCCGCCGAGGTCGGCACGCAGGTGTTCGCGGTGCCGGGACCCTACGCGAGCCCACGCAGCCGTGGCTGCCACGACCTGATCGCCGACGGCGCGCAGATCGCGTGCGACCCCGAGGATCTGTTGCGCCGGCTCGGGCTCAGTGCGGCCGTGGCCCGGGGCGAGAGCGAAGGCCTCGAGCTCCCTGCCGACGCCTGTGCGATCCTGCGGGTGCTCGCGGCAGGAGCGCGGCCCAAGGACCTGGTGCAACGCGAGACCCGCCTCGAGCGCGGTGCCTTCCTGCGCGCCCTGTTGCACCTGACCGGCCTCGGTTGCGTCGACTGCCTGCCCGGGGACCTGCTCGCGGTGCGCAGGGGCTTGCCGAGTTGACACCGGCGCTGGATCGTGATGCGCCTGCGGCTCCGCTTCGGTGCCGCGTCGCCTTCCCGTCAGACCACCATGCACATCCAGCGCTGCGCCGTTCCCCTCCTGCTCGCGATCTCGGCTGCTGCCCAGATCCAGTACGAGACCTCCCCCAAGGGGTTGCTGACCACCGAAGGCAACGCCGTGTTCTATCACTGGAACCAGGGCCGCCGCCTGCAACAGGCCGATGCGACCTGGACCGGCGTGCCGCGGATCCTGCAATCCCTGGCCTTCCGCCGCGATGGGAACGGCGGCGGCCAGACCGGCAAGACGATCGACATCACGCTCAAGCTCGGCCTCGCGAACATGAGCCGGCTCTCGGGCGACTTCGACCAGAACTTCCTGGCGACGCCGGTCACCGCCTTCGCGAAGAAACCCGTCAACATGCCGGACTGGTCCACACCACTCACCCCCGGCCCCTTCGATTTCGTGATGGCGCTGGACGCCCCGTACGTCTACCTCGCGACGAACGCCCTGTTGATCGACGTGGTGTGCGAGAACCCCTCGCCGACACAGGCGGGGACGACCGACCGTGACTACACGTTCTACACGAGCAACACCGGCAGCATCGTCGGCAGCAGCACCGGCTGCACTACGGCCAATGGCACCTTCACGCACAACATGGCGCTGGAGACCAACGGCCCGGCCTTGCCGAAGTACGGGCAACGGATCAAGCTCGACGCGAAGGGCGCACCGAGCGCGGCCGTCGCCCTGCTCTCGCTCGACGCGGTCGACCGCAACCTGAGCATCACGGGCATCTGCACGTCGATCCACGCCCTCTCCGGCGTGATCCTCCCGCTCGGCCCGACGAGTCCGTCCGGCACCATCGCGCCGCTCTACCTCGCGTTCCCCTTCAACACGGGCATCGAAGGCGCCCCGCTGCTCACGCAGCTGATCGCGCAGGATCCCAGCCAGCCGGGCTTGCCCTTCGCGCTCTCGGACGCGCGGCAGGCGACGATGCCGACTGCGTCCCAGTCGACCGGTCACGAGTGCGCCTACATGTGGCAGACCCTGACCGGGGGCCCCGCGTCGTTCGTGTTCTACGGCGGCGGCCTCGTGATCCGGCTCGGGTACTGATCCTCCAGCGTGCGCCTCAGGCGCCGCTCACGGCAGGAACAGCCACTCGATCACGAGCATCCCGGCGACCAGCAGGACCGTGTAGTAGGTGAACTTCCAGGTCTTGCGCGTCGCCTGCCGCAAGGTCGCGGCCGCCGTCGTCTCGTGCTGGCCGGTGTAGACGATCATCACCAGGAACAGGATCGGCACGTAGAGCAGCAGGCGGACCACCCAGCTCATGGCGTGGCTCCCGCGCCCGCGGGCCGGGCCTGCTGCTCGGCCAGCGTGTAGGCGTCGACCAGGACGACGACGTTCATCAGGCCTGCCACGGTGCCGAGCACGACCCCGAGGTCGTGGAAGCGGCCGACCTGCGTCAGATGCCAGGGACCGGTGGTCACCGCGGCCAGCAGCACGCCACCGCCGAACGGCGACTGCCCGATCCACCAGGCCGAGGCATGCGCGCGATCGCAGGCATGGCCGGCCGAGAACCAGAGCGCGAGCAGCCACATCGCGAGCACGGCGGCTCCCAGCAACAGGCCCTTGTCCTTCTGGCCGAGGAGCACGTGCCCGCTCCCGGGCAGGAGCCAGCTGGCCACGGTCGCGAGGCCGGGACCGACGCGGCCGCCGGTCCAGCGGCGGGCGAGGAAGAACGCATCGGCCGCCCAGAGCGCGGCCAGGATCCCCGAGCTGCCGGTCAGCGCGAGGCCCAGGTGCTCCCACTCGCGCGGCAGGCGGATCAGCCGCTCGGTCGCGGCGTCCAGCTCCGGCCGCAACAGCGACACGGCGATCGCGGGGCCGGTGTTGAGCACTTCGGGCAGCAAGCTGATCGGCAGCAGATCGAAGAGCGGCGCGAGCAGCGCGAACGGTTCGAAGAGCTTCATCGCCCACAGCCGCTCGCCGACGAGCGCGTACCCGGCGCAGAACAGGCCGACCGCGCTCACGAACGCGACGATCCCGCGCAGCGCGTGACCGAGCGCGAAGTGCGCGGCGCCGGGCACGAGGAAGGACAGGCCCATCGCCTGATGCGGGGTGAGCGTCATCGCAGGCGCGAGAAGCTACCGCCTGCTCGCGGCCGGCGGAACGCCGAAGAGCTTCTCCCGCGCCAGAACGTGGCTGCGCACTGCCGTGTGTGC
>CAZSKV010000373.1:0-5702 GCA_964607495.1 uncultured candidatus Brocadiaceae bacterium | reverse complement strand
GCGGCGGCATGGGGCGCGACCGGGGCTCTTCATCCACCTCGGATGGAAGTACCACGAACTCTGGTGCGGTGCCGCGGCGGGAAAGGTGCTCTTCACCTACGGCTGGCCGATCCCCGCCTGGCGCATGGGTCAGCGCTATCTCGGCTACTGGAACATCCGCGACTGGGACTTCCTGTTCCGGGAGACGGGCGTGCCGGGGTTCACGCCGCGGGCCGTGCCGGCAGGGCTCGAGGTGCGCACGGTCGCACGCTTCGGTGCCGACGTCGACGCCCTCTGGGAGCGCCTGCGCGGCGGCTTCGGCCTGGCCCTGCAGAGGGACTCCCGTTACCTGAACTGGCGCTACGCCGACCGTCCGGATCACCCCTACCGCCTGCTCGAGTGCCGGGAGCGCGCCACCGGCGCGCTGCGCGGGATCGCGGTCGACACGGTGGCCGACTTCCTGCGCCCGCACACGGCCTTCGTCGTCGACTGGCTGGCCCCGGCCGACGACCACGACGCGACCGTGGCCCTTGTGGCCGCGGCCGAGGCACGGGCCGTGACCGAGCAGACCGGCGCCGTGGCGATGGTGCTGAATCACGTCGATCCGCGCTTCCTCGGCTTCCAGCGCCTGGGCTTCCTCCTGCTCGGCACGCCGTACTTCCTCGTGCTCGCGAGCTTCCATTACGACACGGCCTACTACCGCGACCACTGGTACTACACGATGGGCGACTCGGACCTGGTGTGAGCCCGATGGAACTGCCGACTGACGATCGCTTCTCGGTGCCGCCGCAGCCGGAGATCTGGCGGGCCCCGCCGCGCGGCAACGTGGTCTGCTTCGCACCGCACCCCGACGACGAGGCCGCCGGTCCCGGCGGTGCGCTCTGCCTGCATCGTCTCCAGGGCGATCGGGTCAGGGTCGTGCTCGCAACCGATGGCGCGGCCGGCGATCCCGAGGGGCGCTATCCCAAGGCGACCTACCCGGAGCTGCGCCGCCACGAGACCCGCGCCGGCATGCGCGTGCTGGGCATCGAGGCGGCCGACATCGTGTTCTGGGGCTTCCTGGACAGCTGCGTGATCACCGAGGGGGATCTCGACCACGTGTCGCAGCTGGTCGCGCAACAGGTCAAGGAGTCCCAGGCCGACGTCGTCTACCTGCCCTGGGAGGGAGAAGGCAACTCCGACCACCGCGCGCTCTATTGCGGCGTGGTGCGGGGACTGCGGCGGATGGGCTTTCCCGGGCTCGCGCTCGGCTACGAGATCTGGAACGCGATGGTCCCCGACGTCGTGCTCGACATCACGGCGGTCGCCGCCAGGAAGCGCGAGGCGATGCTCTGCTACCCGACGCAGCTCGCCTACGTCGAATACCTGCATCCGATCTTCGGGCTGAACGCGCACCGGTCGATGCTCTTCAACCAGGGTCGCGGCTTCGGCGAGGCTTACCGGCGGGTCCAAGTGCGCTAAGGTCTTCGCCCCCCGATGCAGACCCTCAAGCTGACCGCGCCCGCGAGCAAGCTCGCGCGCAAGGGCCACCCCTGGTTCTACGCCGATGACATCGCCGAGGGCGGCGTCGCGGCAGCCGGACTGGTCCGCGTCACGACCGAGGCCGGCAGGGATCTGGGGATCGCGTTCGCGTCCCCGAGCAGCCGGTTGCGGCTGCGGCTGACGGGGCTCGATGGACCTGACGCGCCCGCGGAGTTCTTCGCGCGCGCGCTCGGCCTGGCGCTCGCCCGGCGGGCACCCTTGCTGACGCCGAAGAGCGGCGTCCGCATCGTGCACGGCGAGGCCGACGGCCTGCCCGGCCTGGTCGTCGACCGTTACGCCGACTGTCTCGTGCTGCAGGTCTCGAGCGCCGTCGTCGAGGCGCATCTCGGCTGCATCGTGCCATTCCTGGCCGACAAGCTGCGGGCGCGCATGGTGCTGGCCCGGAACGACATCGCAGTCCGCCGCTTCGAACAACTCCCCGAGGAAGTCCGGCTGCTGCACGGCGAGCGGGTCGAGGAGGTCGAGATCGAGGAGCATGGACTCAGCCACCGCGTGCACCCGTGGATCGGGCACAAGACCGGCTTCTACCTCGACCAACGGCTCGCGCGCCGTCGCGTGCAGGAACTCGCCCGCGGCCGCAGCGTGCTCGATCTCTTCAGCTACCAGGGCGCGTTCGCGCTCGCGGCACTGCACGGCGGCGCCACCTCCGCGCTCGCGGTCGACCAGGACGAGGACGCGCTCGCGCGGGCCCGGTCGGGCGCGCAGAGCAACGGCCTCTCCGCGCTCGAGACGCGCGCCGAGAACGCGTTCGGTTGCGCGCGCGAGCTGCGGCGCGCGGCCCGCCGCTTCGACCTCGTGATCGTCGACCCGCCGGCGTTCGCGAAGAGCCGGGCCGAGCGCGCCGGCGCGCTGCGCGGCTACCGCGACCTGAACCACCAGGCCCTGCGCCTGCTCGCCGAGGGCGGCCTCCTGCTGACCTGCTCGTGCAGCCACCACGTCCCGCTCGAGCTCTTCGAAACCCTCGTGCGGCAGGCGGCGGCCGAGCTGCCGTTCAAGGTCGTGTTGCGCGAACGCATCCTCGCCGGCGAGGACCACCCGGCGTGGATCAGCCTCCCCGAGTCCGAGTACCTGAAGATCCTGCTCTTGCAGAGGTGGGACTGATGCCGGTCGTGATCATGCTCAACGGCGAGCCGCACCGGCTGCCGGCCCCGGTCTCGCTCGAGCACCTGCTGCGCGACCTCGAGATCGATGCGCGCCGTTGTGCGGTCGAGCGCAACCGCGTGATCGTGCGCAAGGCCGAGTACGCCGCCACGATCGTCCAGGATGGCGACACCCTCGAGGTCGTGACCTTGGTCGGGGGCGGATAATCTGCGTGCCAATGAACGACCGCCCGCTGCAGATCGGCCCGCACACCTTCACCTCCCGGCTCTTCGTCGGCACCGGCAAGTATCCGACGCTCGATCTGATGCGCGAGGCGCTGGCCGCCTCCGGCACGCAGTGCGTGACCGTCGCCGTGCGCCGCCTGCAGCTCGGCGTGCCGAAGGGCAAGTCCCTGCTCGACTACCTCGACCGCGAGCGCTACGTGCTGCTGCCGAACACGGCCGGCTGCTTCACCGCCGAGGACGCGATCCGTACCGCGCGTCTGGGCCGCGAGGCCGGCATGTCGGAACTCGTGAAGCTCGAGGTCCTGGGTGACACGCAGACGCTGCTGCCCGATCCGGTCGGCACGCTCGAGGCGGCGCGGGTGCTGGTCGCCGAGGGGTTCACGGTGCTCTGCTACACGAGCGACGATCCGATCCTGGCGAAGAAGCTCGAAGACCTCGGCTGTGCGGCCGTCATGCCGGCCGGCGCACCGATCGGATCCGGCCAGGGCATCCTGAATCCCAACAACATCCGGATCATCCTCGAACGCGCCAAGGTGCCGATCCTGGTCGACGCCGGCGTCGGCACCGCTTCCGACGTCGCGATCGCGATGGAACTCGGGGCCGACGGCGTGCTCCTGAACACCGGGATCGCGCTCGCGAAGGACCCCGTACGCATGGCACGGGCGATGCACGCCGCCTGCGAAGCCGGCCGTGATGCCTTCCTCGCCGGGCGGATCCCGCGGCGGCTCTACGCGCAGGCTTCGTCACCGACCACCGGGATGATCGCCCCGGCCGGCGAGTGAACGCGGCCGCGTCAGGCCGCTCGCCGGCCCGCAGCTGGCTGCTCGCGCTCGTCGCGTTCGCGGCCTTCACGTTGCCGCCGCAACTCCTGGGTGCGTGGGCCGTGCAGGCCACGGGCGACGAGGCGGGCTTCGTCGAGCGCGTGCTGCTCGCCCAGCTGACCGGCTGCCTCGCGCTCCTGGGTCTGGCCGGCGTGGCGCCGCCGGGGCCGGGGTTCCGGCTGCCGGCCGCGGCGCTGCTGCGCACCCTCGGCTACTACCTGTGCTTCCTCGTGCTCTGGGCGGTGTTCGCCTTCGTGCTCTATCCGTGGGTGCTCGAGGCGCTCGACGTCCACCTGCCGGTGCAGCCGCACCTGCGCTACTTCACGCGCGACGACCGGCCGCTCACGGGCTTCCTGCCGGCCGTGTTGACCGTGTGCGTGTTCGGACCCTGCGCCGAGGAGGTGCTGTTCCGCGGCTACTTGACGAGCGCGCTGCGCACCAGGCTGCCACCGGTCCCGGCTGGTGTGCTGGTGGCTATCCTCTTCGGGTGGATGCACGGCAAGGAACTCGCGTTGCCGATCGCGCTGCTCGGCCTGCTCTTCGCCTTCCTGCGTGAGCGCTTCGCCTCGCTGGCGACGTGCTGTGCCGCCCACATGCTGCACAACACGCTGACCGTCGTGCTGGTCAGCACGTTCCCGAAGCTCCTGACCTGGCTGCAATCGCGATGACCACTCCCGCCGAGCGCGTGTTCCACGTCCACCCCGACATGGTCGGCCGCCTCGTGCGGCGCGGCGAGGCGATGGTCGCCGACAACGCGGTCGTGGTCGGCGACGTGCGCCTGGGCCGCAACGTCGGCATCTGGTTCGGCGTCACCGTGCGCGGCGACGATTCGTCGATCACCGTCGGCGACGACACGAACATCCAGGACAACACGTGCGTGCACGTCGACCTGGACGCACCGCTGGTGATCGGCCGCGGCGTGACGATTGGCCACGGCGTGATCGTGCACGGCGTCGAGATCGGCGACTACGCGTTGATCGGGATGGGCGCGATCCTGCTCGGCGGCTGCCGTGTCGGCGAGTACTCGATCATCGGCGCCGGGGCGCTGATCCCGGAGCACGCGGTGATCCCGCCGCGCTCGCTGGTCGTCGGTGTGCCCGGCCGGGTCCGCCGCGCGGTCAACGAGCAGGAGATGGAAGAGAACCGCTGGCGGGCCCGCCACTACGTCGCGCGGGCCCGGTCGTACCTGGCACCGTCCGAGCGCTGACAAGGCTGCCAGCGCCGAGCCGGGCTGCATGCCCGGACCGGGCGCGCGCCGCCGCCCGCTCGAGCTGCGCACCGGGTGATTCCGGCCGGCGCCGCTGTGCTACCCTTCTGGAAGCCCGCTGCACCGGTCACGTCCACAAGTACCCTCGCACCCGCTTGCGGGAGGGTGCGGCCGCGGAATCCCAGAAGAACCGGCATCGTTCAGGTCCAAATGTCCCCTCGCATTCTCCCCCCTGCTCTGATCGCCCTCTTCGGCCTCGTCGCCTGCTCGGATCACGACGGCGCCGCCTCCGGTTCCGGGTCGCAGGTGCTGAAGCAGGTCGCGTTCGAGACCCGCGCCGAGATCCCGATCAGCGCCGAGGGAGCGGTCGACGCAGTGCTCGCCGACGTGGACGGCGACGGCAAGCTCGACCTCGTCGCGGTGGCGATGGAGGGCAAGGTCCAGACCCTGCTCGGCCAGGGCAACGGCACCTTCACCGCGGTGGCGAGCGTCACCCTGCCCGGCAAGCCGTTCCGGATCGAGGGCCTGGATCTCGACGCGGATCTCGACCTCGATCTCGTCGTGTTGCGCGCCGAGGACGGAAAGGTCACGACCCTGCTCAACGACGGCAGCGGTCGTTTCAGCGTGCAGCAGACGCTCGCGGTCGGGGACAAGGCCGTGTGCATGTGCCTGATCGACGGCAACGGCGACGCGCTGCCGGACCTGGTGGTGGGCACTGCCGGCACCACGCCGGCGTTGACCATGCATCCGGTGGACTTCCAGGGGAACTTCGGCGCTCCCAAGACGATGCCGATTCCGGCCGGCACGCGGCCCGCAGCGCTCTGCCGC
>CAZSKV010000372.1:0-3450 GCA_964607495.1 uncultured candidatus Brocadiaceae bacterium | reverse complement strand
CGACCGGGTTGCCGCTGCCGTCGACCACGAGGCCGGTCAGCGAACCCGCGGTCGGCAGCACGATCGTCAGGTTGTCGATCGGCGACCTGCCATCGACCCGGACGTCCTCGACGAAGGCATCACCGTATTTCGTGGCCTCGGCACCGCGGCCCCGGCCGGTGGCCGTGATCCGATAGGTCGCCGCCGACATCGCGCTCAGCTTGAAGCGGCCCTGATCGTCGGTGCGCGCCTGGTTGACTCCGTTCTTCATGATCAGGCCCAGCAGGCCCTCCGCGTCCGCGAGGCCGCCCTCGACGACGCCGGCCTGCACCTGGATGCCCCGGACGGGGGCGCCCGTGCGATCGAGCACGACTCCGGCGACGTAGCTCTGCGGGATCTCGAGATCCAGCCGCATCTCGCGCACGCCGGGAGGCACCTCGATCTGCAGGCTCGTCTGCTGCGGCCGTTGCTGGAACCGCGCGACCTGGAAGAAGTAGGTGCCCGGCTTCAGGCCGATCAGTTCGTACTCGCCCTTCTCGTCGGTCGGTTTCGCGCGGATGCCCATGCCGAGGATGCCGTCACGGTCGTTCGAGAGCGCGGTCACCATCGCGCGCTTGACGGTCTCCGCGCCATCACGCACGGCGCCGAACACGCGCACGCCGTCCTCGGTCTCGTCATGGATGTCGACCCGGCTGGTCTTGCCCTCGCGCACGCCGACGGTCTTCATGCGCATGTTGCCGAGCAGGTCGTAGCCCAGGTTCTGCGACTGCTCCTCCAGGCGCGACTTGAACACCACGTACTGCCCGGGCGGCAGGCCCTCGAGCTTGAAGTAGCCCTGCGCGTTCGTCGCCACGCTCTTCATCGAGCCCGCCTGGATCGAACCGACGACGATCAGCGCATCGGCGAGCGGGCGCATGCCCTGGCCGGTCACGTTGCCTTCGACCGCACCACCCGCCGTGAGCCGGATCACGATCCCTTCGGTCGGTTGCGCGGCGACGATGTCGATGTCCTTGGCCGAGGCCTTCGCGCGATCCGGGTGGCGCGCCGTGAAGCGATAGTGCGCCGCGGCCAGGCCCTTGACCTCGAAGCGCCCCTTCGAGTCGGTCTGCACCGAGCGCCGGCCGTCCATCGCGCTCATGCCCAGGAAGTCCAGGTCCTCGGGGTCGGCATTCAGCCGGAACGGCATGCCACGCGCCTCGTCCTCGCTGGCGCCGCGCACCCGGTAGGCGGTGACCATGGCCTCGGCAACCGGTTGTCCAGTCGCATCGTCGAGCACCAGGCCGCGCGCGATCGCGCCGGACTGGATCACGAACGCGAGCGGCTCGCTGGTCTGTCCGGCGGCGAGCACGACCTCCTGGCTCTCGGGGTCGAGGTAGCCCTCGGCCCGCACGCGCACGCGCACCTTGCCCGGCGGGATGCCGCGCAGCTCGAAGCTGCCGTCGGCGGCCTGCACTTCCTGCCAGTTGCCCTCGAAGCCCTGGTCGCCGAGACGCTGGCCTTCGCGGATCTGGAGCGAGCCACGGCCCATGCGGTTGCGTCCGCCGCCCTGCGGCCCGAACCCCACACGCACCGGGCCATCGGCATCGGCTGGCCGGCTCTCCGCCCGGTCCTTGCCGTCGGGTCCGAGCTCGCGTGAGCGGGTCTCGACCCGGAATCGCGGCACCGGCTTCATGTCGGCAAGCGCCACCTTGCCACGGATCGTGCAGCCGCGCGCCAGGACCACCCGCACGTCGCGCTCGTCGAGCTTGACGCCGAAGCGCACGCTCGTCACGTAGCCGGGCTTGCTGACCTGGAGCATCAGGTTGCGGCCCGTGAGCCCGCGCGCCTCGAAGCGGCCATCGCCCGCACTCCTGGCCTTCACGCTGCGGATGCGCAGGGCCATCTTCAGCACGTCGGGGTCGGTCGGCTGTTCGAACGGACGCAACTCGACTTCGGCCCCAGCCAGGGGCCGATCCTGGTCGTCGACCACGAGACCCGAGAAGGGCTGCCCTTCGCCGATGGTCAGCACGAGGTCGTCGTAGTAACCGCCGTCGACCACCGCCCGCTCCTGGATGTCCGAGGAGCCGATCCCGTCGGCTGCCGCCGCGAACGCCACGCGCCCCGGGGCGACATGTTCGAGCCGGAAGCTGCCATCGGCATCGCTGACGATCGGTTCGTCACGCCCGTCGGCCGAGAAGAGCACACGGCTGATGTCGAGGTAGACCATCGCCACGTTGGCGCCCGCGACGGGCTTGCCCTGCGCATCGAGGACCCGGCCGAGCAACGCGGCGCCGGCCTGACCGCGGATCGTGACCGTCGTGGTCTTGCCTTCCTCGATCAGCAGACCGTGGGTCTCGGCGAGCGCCATCAACCGCGCGGTCGCCGAGAGCGTGTAGCCCGAGCCGGTCGGCACGCCGGCGATCTCGAACTTGCCCTCGCCATCGGCCCTGGTCTCGAGCCAACGGTACTTGCGCTGTGTGATCTGGCCGAGGAACGCATTGACACCGGGGCGCAGGTTGACGACGGCGCCGGAGGCCGGCAGGCCATCGGGTCCAAACACCTGGCCACGGATGCGCCCACCGGCGGCGCCCAGCAGTTCGACTCCGTCCCGGCGTTCGGCCTCGGCCAGGCGCAGCGCCGCCGGCGTGCGCACGTAGACGCGCTCCGACCGGCCGTCCAGGAACACCATCCCCGCCGGCAGGCCGGTGATCTCGAAGCTGCCGTCCGCCGCACTCAGGGCCCGGCCGAGGATCTCGACCGGTTCGTTGGCCTCGCTCCAGAGTCCGTTGCGGAACAACCCGCGGAAGCGCGAGAAGAGCCGCTCGAAGGACGGTGGCTGCCGCATCGCGAGGACCTCGACCCCGCTGATCGGATCTCCGGTGCGCGTGTCCAGCACGCGGCCGCGCACGGTCGCCCCGCGGCGCGAGGCGGCGAGCTGGTCACGATCCACGGCGGCCGCAGCGGCCTCGGAAACGGGAACCTGCGCCGGGCTCGCCGCGGCCTGCAGCGGCGCCACGCCGGCCTCCTCGCCACCCGCGCCGCCGCCCCGGGGATCGGCGCTGCCGCCATCCGGGCGCAACAGCCACAGCATCGCCGCCACGACCGCGGCGAGACCGAACACGAGCAGCAGGGCGGAGGTCTTCTGGTTCATCGGAAGGGGTGTTCGGGACGGTGGGACTGGGCGAGATTGTGCCTGTGTGGACGGGATGGGACAGCGGACTGTCCCATCGCGGCCGAGCCGCAACCGGCCAAGGGCACCTGGCGACCCAGGAATCGACACCCTGCGCGAGGGTCCTCCCCGCGACAAGTTCCGGCGTTCGGCCGCAGAGCCGGCAAGCATGGGCAAGGGCCCTCCCCCACCCCGACCCCCCTGCCGTCGCCCGCGCCGGAACCATCGCCGACGGCCGCGCCGGAGGTCGATCCGCCCGCGCCGGCCCCACCACCCGTGCTACCCGGCGCGCTGATCGTGACCGGCTCGGAGGAGTACCGGGC